>CALFDU010000011.1 GCA_937950315.1 uncultured Saprospiraceae bacterium
CGATGATGCTGCTGGAGAAGCGTTTGATAAATCCGGTAAAATGATGGGTTTACCTTATCCTGCTGGCCCGCACATTGATAAACTTGCCAAAGAAGGGGAAGTGAAATACGAATTTCCATTTTCAAGAGTTGGTGATTTTGATTTTAGTTTCAGTGGATTAAAAACTGCCATTCTGTATTTCCTTAGAAATCAAATGAAAGAAGATGATCAATTTATAAAGCGAGAGATGAACCACATCTGTGCCTCAATTCAAGAGAATATCTGCACAACATTGATCAATAAACTGGAAAAAGCTGCGATTTCTGCAAATATTACCTCACTTGCTATGGCTGGAGGTGTTTCTGCCAACTCAAGATTGAGAAGCATGTTTACTGAAATGTGCGAGAAAAATGGTTTTACTGGACATATTCCACATATCAGTTATTGCACAGACAATGCAGGCATGATCGGGATTGCTGCATGGTATAAATTTCTTGAAAATGATTTTTCTGATTTGGGAATGACACCCGAACCACGAATGGCTTTCTAGTCTAGCAAGGACTTAACGTAAACCGAAAGCACCTCTGCTGCTTTTTTGTATGTCTGATTGTTATTCACAACCAGATCCATCTCACCTACATAAGGCTCAATGTACTTTTTGTATGAAGGTATCACATGGTTCTTATATCGGTACAGGACATCATCCAAAGGATAATTCCTTTCCAGTTGATCTCTTTGAATCCTTCTTATAATTTTAATTTCATCATCTGCTGAAATAAACACTTTGAGATCAAATTGCTGTTTCAAAGATTCAAAGTGATAAATAAATAGGCCTTCTATTAAAATTACCTTCCCAGATTCCAAGGTAATGTCCTTTGGTTCTGCCAGTTCATTGTTGAAACTATATTCTTGACGCGTGATACTTTCTCCATTTTTTAGAGCTTCAAGATCCGTAAGGAATTGAGCAATATCCATAGATTCTGGGAGATCAAAATTTTTGACACCATTGCTGTCTACTTGTTGCTCTTCCCTTGGCCGATAATAATCATCAAAAGAAATAAAGCAAACTTCTTGTCCATCAAGGTTGTTTTTCAACTCTTTGACAAAGCTTGTTTTACCAGATCCACTACCTCCGCAAATACCAATTAATTTTACCATAGGCTCACAATTTATATCTAATCGATAAAAAATTTATAAATTACTAACCAAAACTAACTTGAAACCGAAATTTAGATGGACTTATTAAGAGGAATTATAGGCATTGTAGCGCTTTTAGCCATTTGTGTTTTACTAAGTTCCGACAGAAAATCAATCGATTGGAAGCTTGTTGCCATTGGAATGGGCCTTCAGATCGTCTTGGCCATCGGATTACTTCAAGTTGAGTTTATCCAGATGTTTTTCCAATATATCGTGGACTTCTTCGTCATAATGATCAAGAGTTCGGAAAAAGCTGCGGCCTTCCTTTTCGGAGCATTGGCCACTGACTTCAAGTATGGCTTTGCTTTTTCTGTATTACCGACGATTGTATTTTTCTCAGCACTTTCTTCCATACTCTATTACATGGGTATCCTTCAGAAAATAGTTTGGGGCTTTGCGTGGATTATGAATAAGACGATGCGGTTGACTGGAGCAGAATCGTTGGCCGCTGCCGCAAATGTTTTTATTGGGCAGACAGAAGCGCCTTTGGTTGTCAAGCCGTATTTAGAAACGATGTCTAAGTCTGAAATCAATTCCTTGATGACAGGAGGAATGGCAACCATCGCCGGAGGTGTATTTGGCGCATATATGACCATGTTGGGAGGAGACGATCCGGCAGAGCTAGCCAACTTTGGAATGCACTTATTAACAGCCTCGATTATTTCTGCGCCAGCTGCTTTGGTGGCTGCCAAAATCATCGTCCCCGCCAAAAAAGGAGATCTTGACAAAGACCTAAACGTTTCAAAAGAGCAAGTGGGTTCAAATTTCTTGGATGCATTAGCAAGAGGAACCACTGATGGTCTGAAACTAGCGGTTAATGTAGGTGTTATGCTTTTGGCATTTATGGCCATGATTTATTTGGCCAATGAAATGTTGGTCAGAATCGGATCATGGGGTTTTGGTTCTGGCAGTAATCTTAATGAAATAATTGCAAGTAGTACCTCTGGTACTTTCAATGAACTATCCCTACAATACATTATGGGTATGTTGTTTTCTCCGATCGCATGGTTGGTAGGAGTACCTACCGATGATCTATTGTTTATCGGTCAATGCCTAGGAGAGAAAACCATCTTGAATGAGTTTGTAGCTTACGCCTCGCTGGCAGAATACAAAGATGCTGGAGTACTTGCTGACAAATCAATCATCATTGCAACGTATGCCTTGTGTGGCTTTGCCAATTTTGCATCCATAGGAATTCAGATTGGAGGAATCAGTTCTATTGCCCCTAGCCAAAGAGAAAATTTGGTCAAGTTGGGATTCAAGGCTTTAATTGGAGGAACAATAGCCACTTTACTTACAGGAGCTATAGCTGGTTTTATTGTCTAGAAGTTCTATTCGATGATCTCGCCTTTATTGAAATTAAGAATATAAGCGTCTGGATACATCAGTTTGGTAGATTTGTAAAACCCAACTGCTTTATCCATGTCCTTAAAATCGCCGATCATATATAAGACGGAATCACCTTTTAAATATTGAAAGACTTGATCGTGTTTTTCAAAAATTGGGTGGTCGGATTGCAATATATTATCACTTTCCATAATGACAATTTTAGGACCATTGAGGTATGCGTATGGATTCTTTTCTTTAGTTGGTTCGACTTCTTTTTCTTTCATCGTTCCATTGATTTCCATCTCAGAAGTCATGGAATCATCGACATCTTTCATTTCTCCTTTATCTATTTTCTCTGACGCTTCCGCAAATATTGCATCCACAGCTTCATTTAATTCTTCTTTTGATATTTCTTTCGCTTCTACCTTTGTTGAACCTCTCTCAGTCTGCTTGATGATGTCATCGATGGTCTGTCCTTCTTTTACTTGGATCTGACCTTCAGATTGAAGCTCAGCAATGATATCGTCCATGTTTTCAATCTGCTTCATACGCTCAAGCGAAACACGTTCAGGTACGGCTGCTAGCTTCCCTCTGATCTTCAATTCAGTTCTTCTATTCTCTTGATGCTGGGCCTCAGTACATTCGACTCCTTCAACACAATCATTCTTTATTTCTGTCTCTCCATATCCTTGAGCAATAATATTGATACTAGGCACACTGCCCTTCTCAATCAAATATTCAACAGCCGACTTTGCTCTCTTTACACTCAGTTCCTGGTTTTTTGCACTTGATCCTCGAGAGTCGGTATGACTTCCTAGCTCTATGGTCAGACCAGGATTGTCTTTAATAAGAATCGCGACCTTATCCAATTCTTCATAAGCTTCAGGTCTCAACTTTGAACTTCCAAAATCGTAGTAAATATCTTGTACTTCCATTTTCTTTCCAGAGTAGGCCCTTTCCAATTCTACGTTGGCAAGCAAAACACCCATCTGATTTCCTCCAGTCAAATTATCAGACACGCCCGGTGTAACAGAACCTATTCCTTCAAAACAAAGTATGCATCCTTCCACATCAACAAATGCTTCCATCCTTTTCGCCAGATACTCTTCCTTTCTAACGAGGATGGTATAGTGATTTCCTTTCAAGAGATCTACTTCAAAATGTGGATCAGGGTGTTCTTCCAAAACCAAGACTGGTTCTCTTGTTGTATTGTTGTATACCTCTATGTGCGCACCTTCAATTGCCTTAACAGCAATATCCTCACTTTCTCTTTTGGGCGCCAATGTTATTTCAAATTGATATCCCGGAGATCGTTTCATTTTTAAATTAACAAATACCTTATCCTTTCCTTGAAAGTCTGCTTTTTTGATTGTGGTATTTTGAGCCTCATATCTGTCTTTTAAAATTGAAATTTGATACACTGCTGCTCTATCCACTTCGAAGCTAAAAAAGCCTTCATTGTTGGTGAAATCTGTATCTAGCACTTCTGTGCCGTCAGAAGAGATCAATTGAACTTTTACTGAACTTATATATCCTCTGTTTCCTGTCTCAAATACATATCCTTCAATTTTCTTGGCCTGTGAAAAGACAAGAACCTGACAAAAACACATGAATACTATAGTACTAATCGCTCTAAACATGATTTAATTTTCTTTAATTCGCACAAATATTGTTATAAACTTAATCAAATCAAGAGATTGAGGCAAAATGACACCAAATTTTATGAAAGGTAGACCACTTAACATCATTTTCATGGGAACGCCCGAATTTGCCGTCCCGACTCTTAACGCTCTTCATTTATCAAGACACCAAGTTGTGGCTGTGGTCACATCAGTAGACAAACTAGGCGGTAGAGGTAAAAAGCAATTATTGGAATCTGCTGTTAAGAAATATGCTGTTGAGCACGAAATTCCTGTTCTTCAGCCAAAGAACTTGAAATCTGAGAAATTTCAAGCTGAGCTAAAATCATACAATGCTGACGTGCAGGTAGTAGTTGCTTTCAGAATGCTTCCTATAGCCGTATGGGATATGCCTCCAGCAGGAACCATCAATCTCCATGGATCATTGCTTCCTCAATTTAGAGGAGCAGCGCCTATTAACTGGGCGGTGATTACCGGCCAAGAAGTTACAGGTCTTACTACATTCAAACTTAAGCATGAAATAGATACCGGTGATATGATTCATCAAATTAAAGTGCGAATAGAAGACCAAGAAACAGCAGGAGATATCCATGATAAATTGATGCTTGAAGGCGGTCCGCTGATGTTAAAAACCATCGACGAATTATCAAATGAAACAATCAGTTATCATCCGCAAGACTTAAGTCTTGTATCTAAAGCTCCTAAAATATTTAGAGAGACTTGCAAGGTTACTTTTAACAAGTCTGCTGTTGAAATACATAATCTAATAAGAGGATTAAGCCCTTTACCTGGCTCATGGGCTACCTTGCCAAATGGGAAAGAAATAAAACTACTTAGATCTGAAATTCTTGATCTTACGATAGAAGATGCTTTGCAACAACTTAAGCCAGGGGAAATTTATACTGACAACAAAAAGATGTTTGCTATTGGAACCAGTGATGGAAATATTAAAATCTTAGAAGCACAAGTACAGGGTAAAAAGAGAATGAAGATCAATGATATTTTGAATGGAATGAAATTTGAAAACGGAACCTTTCTTACTTAAGGTTTTGTAAAAATCTAAACGTCGATCCGATTTTATGTGCGATTTCTATATCAAAAAAACCAAGTCCGATTCTATCTGAATCGTTCACCTGCTCCTGTTGAATTTCTACTCCTTCTACTTCTATATGGTCAATAGAACATTTGACATATAGGTAGCAAGAAATGCTAATAATAATAGCTGCAATCGTAAGTTGTAGGAATCGCTTGTTTTGCATGATTGTTTGTTACTTTCTAAAATTACAACGTCATGTTGAAAACAATAGTTACAGAAATCTTAAAAAAATTTGACCACCATGATAAAGTTTAGCCCAAAAGGCATGCAAAACCACTTAACTTACTCAATATCATGTGTTTATAAAGTTTTGGCAAATGTGTTAAAATTTATGTTAACAAAGTCATGTCAGTTCTTGTATACGTGACACCAAGCTATATTCGACCAAGCTTTAGGATAAATTTTAACAAGTGAGTTGAAGCTAACTATGGCTCAGAGTGGCGGCAAGTAATTGTCGCTTTTTTTTTGCCTTACTTTGATTCGTACATTTCAATCATTTTTTCATCTGGCTTTATATACCCACGATACATCCCAGGTGTATTGAATGGCATCGATACATTGCCATAGGCATCCAAAGCAATGAGTCCACCTGACCCTTTGGCATCCACTAATTTTTTATTGATTACATACTCTGCCGCTTCCGCCACTGACTCGTTTTTATACTCCATTCTTGCTGCTACATCATAGGCAACTGCATACCTGATAAAAAACTCACCATGTCCTGTACAAGAAACACCGCAAGTATTATTATCTGCATAGGTTCCAGCACCGATAATCGGCGAATCACCAATTCGATTATATCTTTTATTGGTCATACCTCCTGTTGAAGTACCAGCAGCAATATTTCCCGACTTGTCTAAAGCTACAGCGCCGACAGTCCCATATTTATAATCTGGATTTTCATACAAGGCACCCATATCTTTTTCTTTTTCCAGAATCTTCTGAAGACTATTCCATCGTCGCTCTGTTCTAAAATATGAAGGGTCAACGATTTCAAGTCCATTTAGTTTGCAGAATTCTTCAGCACCCTTCCCTACCATCATCACATGATCTGACTTTTCCATTACGGCAATGGCTCCCGAAATTGGATGCTTGACATTGGTCACTCCCCCAATGGCTCCAGCTTTTCTTCCATTACCCAACATTACAGATGCATCTAGTTCATTCTTTCCGTCATGGGTAAAAACGGCTCCTTTTCCTGAATTGAACAAGGGACTATCTTCCATAAAATGAATGGTCTTTTCTATGGCATCAAGAGAGGTACCTCCATCCTTGAGAATTTTCTCCCCAATCTTTAAAGCAGAATCCAAGGCATCGTAATATTCCTTGTATTTTTCATCGGTCATGTTTTCTTTTAATATGGTTCCAGCCCCTCCATGTATTACCATTGCATATTCTGCCTTTTTTTGAATGGCCTTTTCTGAATTAATGGGCGTGGTCACTACTTTATCACTATTTTCGCAAGCGATAAAGCTCATAAGTACAAGTAGACTGAAGAAATATAAATTTTTCATTGCTTTGGTATTGATTGCTAACAAGTTAGTTAATTCTATTTAATTGAATACAGAGAAAAAATATCTAATCAACATTATGGGCCCAACTGCAGTGGGTAAAACGGATTTATCCATTTCTGTTGCCAAGGCATTTGATGCGGAGATTTTCTCTTCCGATAGTCGTCAGGTTTTTAAAGAGACAAATATTGGCACTGCAAAAATAACTGATGAAGAGATGCAAAATGTGAAGCACCATTTCATCAGTACGAGATCTATTCATGACGATTACTCAGCAGGCATGTATGAAAATGATGTCATCCATGCTCTAGGCAAATATTTTCAAACATCTGATATCGCAATTCTCTGCGGAGGTACTGGATTGTATATCGATGCAGTGATTGAAGGTCTGGACAAATTCCCAACAGTTTCTGCGAAAGACGAACAAAAGGTTTCTGATATATTTAGCGCGAACGGCCTGCTAGGCTTACAACAAGAACTAAAAAAACTCGATCCGGAATATTATGCAATTGTGGACATTCAGAATAGCAGAAGATTGAGCAGAGCTTTACAAGTCATTTGCGCAAGCGGGAAAAAATATAGCAGCTTCTTACATCAAGAAAAACCTAAGAGGTTATTTACAACCATCAACATCCTACTTGAAAGACCAAGGGAAGAACTATATGATAGAATTAATAAACGTGTTGATAATATGCTACAAGAAGGATTGCTAGCGGAAGCGAAAATTCTACATAAACACAAAGCGCTGAGGTCTCTACAGACAGTTGGTTACAAAGAGTTATTTATCCATTTAGATGGAGAATGCGATTTAGATACGGCCAAAAATGAAATACAAAAGAACTCACGTAGATATGCAAAAAGACAAATTACGTGGTTTAAGAAATACAACGCCTTCAAAGCACATCCAACACAACAAAAAGAAATCCTTGAATATTTGAATTTGCAGCTTATTGCTTGAGAAAATTTTTTAAATTTTCTAGAGGTCTGGCAATAACTGCCTTCTTCCCTTTTACAATGATGGGTCTTTGCAATAATTTTGGATAAGTAACAATGGCCTTTATCAAAGCAGCATTGGACAAGCCCTTTCCTTTAACGTGTTCTTTATAATCATTCTCTGTTTTTCTAATGATTTCTATAGGTGCAATATCTAACATTGCTAAAATTTCTTTCACTTCTTTTTGAGTCATTTTTTCATTCAAATAAAGCTTCACTTCTGGCACTATCTTTTTTGACTCTAAATATTGTAATGCCTCTCTACTTTTGGTACATCTTGGATTATGATAAATCTTCATTTTCAACTTTTAATTACTTTCTCAAAGGTTTTCGATAAATTGAGAATCATAAACCAAATCTAATGAAAAAAGCCATCATTCTAATGCTAGCCGTATGCTTCACGTACGATATTAGTTTTAGCCAAAGTGAAGTAAAAGAAAATCCATATGAAAAACACTACGATGCCTTAGAATGGCGTCATATTGGGCCTTTTCGAGGCGGAAGATCGTGCGCTGTCACTGGCGTACCCAACAAACCATTACTTTATTATTTTGGCTCAACTGGCGGAGGTGTTTGGAAAACTATGGATGGTGGACAGTCTTATACCAATATCTCTGATGGATACTTTGGAGGATCAATAGGTGCAGTCGCCGTGAGTGAAAGCGATCCAAACGTGATTTATGTCGGTGGAGGTGAAAAAACCGTAAGAGGAAATGTTTCCTATGGATATGGTGTATGGAAAACTGAAAATGGAGGTAAATCTTGGAACCATGTTGGTCTGAAAAATAGTCGCCACGTCCCGCGTATAAGGATCAATCCCAATGATGCCAACATCGTATATGCTGCAGTTATGGGCGACTTGTATAAATCAAGCAATGAAAGAGGTGTTTACAAATCAACCGATGGTGGAAAAAATTGGAGAAGAGTACTATTTGCCAATGCAGATGCTGGAGCAGTGGATCTAATTATGGATCCTAACAATCCAAGAATCTTGTATGCGAGCACTTGGAATATTAGAAGAACACCCTACTCACTATCTAGTGGTGGCGATGGCTCTTCACTTTGGAAAAGTACCGATAGTGGAGAGACATGGAAAGAGATAAAATCCAACAAAGGTCTACCGGAAGGAATTTGGGGAATATCAGGAATCACTGTTTCTCCAGCAAATTCTGATAGACTTTGGGCAATCATAGAAAATGAAAAAGGAGGTGTTTACCGCTCCGATGATGCTGGTGAAACATGGATGAAAGTAAATGAAGAAAGAAAGCTCAGACAGAGAGCTTGGTACTATACGAGGATATATGCTGACAGCAAAGACCAAGACATCGTTTATGTTGTCAATGTTGATTACCACAAATCAACCGACGGAGGAAAAAGTTTTAAAAGTGCTAGAGCACCACATGGAGATCATCATGATCTCTGGATCTCACCGGAGGATAATCAAAGGATGATCATCGGAGATGATGGTGGTGCACAGATTAGTTTTGATGGCGGAGACAACTGGAGCACCTATCAGAATCAGGCAACTGCTCAATTTTATAGAGTGACTACCGACAATCACTTTCCCTATAGAATTTACGTAGCGCAGCAAGACAATAGTACCATCAGAATTCCGCACCGAACGGAAGGCAATAGCATCGGAGCATCCGACTGGGAAAGAACAGCTGGTGGTGAATCTGCACACATTGCAGTAAATCCTGACAATCCTGAAATTGTATATGGTGGTTCTTATGATGGTTTTCTTACTAGAGTAGATCACGAAAATAATTTGGTCCGAGCAGTAAATGTTTGGCCTGACAATCCTATGGGCCATGGCGCTGAAGGAATGAAATATCGATTTCAATGGAATTTCCCTATTGTATTTTCTAAACACGACTCAGGCAAACTATACGCTCTGTCAAACCACGTACACCTCACAGAAGACGAGGGGCAAACTTGGCAAATATTAAGTCCTGACTTGACTAGAAATGATCCTGCCAAATTAGGACCATCGGGAGGACCTATCACCAAAGACAATACAAGCGTTGAATACTACTGTACATTATTTGCTATGTCAGAATCACCACTTGAAGAAGGAGTGATATGGGTAGGATCAGATGACGGATTGATCCACCTATCGCAAAACGGAGGAAAGGATTGGCAGAATGTGACACCAAAGAAAATGCCTGAATGGATACAGATCAATGGAATAGATGCCGACCCCCATGACAAGGCCAGCTGTTATGTAGCAGCTACCTCATACAAGAATGGCGACTATGCACCATATCTATACAAAACAAATGATTATGGTAAGACCTGGACAAAAATTGTGAATGGCATTGCGCCAGATCATTTCACAAGGGCAATAAAGGTTGACCCCAATCAAAAAGGAATGTTGTACGCAGGCACGGAAACGGGTATGTATGTATCATGGAACGATGGTTCTCAATGGTATCCATTACAAATGAACTTACCGATCGTTCCAATCACCGATCTTGCCATCAAAAACGACAACTTAATAGCTGCCACACAAGGAAGAAGTATATGGATGATTGATGACTTGAGTTTATTAAGAGCATCAGAAAACATCAATACTAGCAAGATATATTTGCACAAACCTATGGATGCATACCGCATGGGAGGAAGTCAAAATAAAAAAGTTAAGGGTGCTGGCATAAATCACCCAGGCGGTGTTATGACTTTTTATAATCTACCTTCTTATACCGAAGAAGATGAAGTGAGCTTGCATTATATAAATAGCAAAGGAGACACACTGATTTCTTATTCAACAAGAACAGAAGATGAAGATCTAAAACTTGAACCAAAGACTGGATCAAACTTTTTCAACTGGGATATGCAGTTGGATGATGCAGAAAAATTTGATGGAATGATCTTGTGGTGGGGCTCAACAAGAGGACCAAAAACACCTCCAGGAGATTATAAAGTAAGTCTGGCAGTTAATGATCAAACGCTAACCCAAGATTTTAAAATACTCGCTGACCCAAGATTAAAAATTTCAGAAGCCGACCAAGCAGCTCAGTTTGATTTTATCCAAGAAGTAAATGGAACAGTTTCAGAAGCGCATTTGGCCATCAAAGAAATGAGAAGCATAAAGAAGCAATTAGCTAATCTTAAAAAATCACAAAGCGACACAGTGCTCCACAATGCATTCAAAGAAGTCATCACACAGATAGATACTTTAGAAAACCAACTGTACCAGACTAAAAATCAAAGCCGTCAAGATCCATTGAATTTCCCCATCCGCTTGACCAACAAATTAGCGCATCTGAATTCATTGATCCAGATGGGAGACTACCCTCCTACTGCATCAATGGTAGCTGTAAAAGAAGAGCTTACAGGTCAAATCGATGAGATATTGATGCAATATGAAGAAATTAAAAATCAGCAAATCCCACAATTAAACAGCTTAATTGCCGAACGAGTAAAAGAATTTATCATCCTTGAAAAGTAATATATTTCTTGAAAGTCATAATTTCACAGCATGAAGAAGATTTTAGTAGCAAATAGAGGTGAAATTGCAGTAAGAGTAATGAAAACTGCAAAGAAAATGGGCATTAAAACAGTCGCTATTTATTCAGAGGCAGACGCGAACGCCTTGCATGTACAGACCGCCGATGAAGCATTTTGTGTCGGTCCAGCTCCTTCACTAGAATCTTATCTAAACGTGGATAAGATCATCGAAGTGGCTAAGCTGACGGGAACAGATGGAATCCATCCTGGTTATGGTTTTTTAAGCGAAAATGCTGACTTTGCCAAAATGGTCACCGAAAATGGAATCAGTTTCATAGGACCCTCACCATACTCGATTTCCATCATGGGATCTAAACTTGATGCCAAGGCGGCGGTATCCAAATACGATATCCCCATGGTACCTGGAACCGAAGGTGCCGTTGATAGTATTGAAGAAGGAAAAGTAATTGCCAAGGAGATTGGTTATCCAGTTCTCATAAAAGCTTCTGCAGGAGGTGGAGGTAAAGGGATGAGACTGGTTGAATCCAATGATGAATTTGAAGAGCAATTCAAGAGAGCAAAGAGTGAAGCAATGTCTTCCTTTGGCGATGATGTTGTATTCATTGAAAAGTTCATCACTTCACCAAGACATATTGAAATTCAAGTTCTAACTGACAATCATGGAAATGGAGTTTATTTGTTTGAAAGAGATTGCAGTATCCAGAGAAGACATCAGAAAGTAATTGAAGAAGCACCAAGTATCAAGATCTCAGAAGCAACCAGAAAAAGTATGGGAGAAGATGCTCTCAAGGTGGCTCAGTCCTGTCAATATTCCGGTGCAGGTACCGTGGAATATATTGTTGATGCAGAAGGCAATTATTTCTTTCTTGAGATGAATACAAGGCTACAAGTTGAACATCCGGTAACTGAAATGATTACAGGAATTGATCTTGTGGAGCAGCAGATAAAAGTTGCTAGAAATGAACCTTTAGCTTTCAAACAAGCGGATTTATCTCGCTGTGGACATGCTTTTGAATTAAGAGTATATGCTGAAGATGCCATGGCAGGATTTAAACCAAGTATTGGTACCTTAGAAGAATATCAAATTCCGACTGGGGAAGGCATCAGGGTTGACCACGGATTTATCGAAGGCCAAGAAATCCCGATTTACTACGATCCAATGATTGCCAAACTTATAACCTACGGTGCCAATCGGAATGAAGCTTTAGAAAGAATGAAAAAAGCCATCAATGATTATAAGATTACGGGCGTCGAAACCACACTTGATTTTGGGAGCTATGTAATCAATCACCCGGAATTCAAGTCTGGAAATTATGATACGAAATTTGTTGAAACTTACTTTGACGATTACGTCGCAGGAAGTAGCAAGAAAGAACATGAAATCATTGCTGGCTTTGTAGCCAAACATCATTGGGAAAAGGAATTGACAAAGATTTAAGAAGTTGTAAATCCAACAACTTCTGCTGGAGTACCCCACATAGTTATGGATGCACCATCAAATACTTTAAGCATTACTGTAAAGGACTTGCCATCGTTTTTTAATTGCTCAGGCATATTCACAATGTAATATTGATCATTTTGATCATTTATCAACCCCCAAAATCCCCCTTCAAGATCAATGTAAGTTGCAGTAAACTTTCCTCTAAGCATGTTCGCTTATTGGCTTCATTTCAGGAGTCGTTGAATTAGAACGGCTATTTAATTGTTGAATCAATTGACTTTGTTGAGCGATTGTTTCTTTCAATAAGTTTCTCTCTTCTTTGGCTTGTTTTCTTTCAATATTTTGAAAAGGTCTGAAATGGCTTAAGCAACTGATCAAGGTGCTCACTTCGATAATATCTGAAAGTTTCAATTCAAATGGCTTATAAAATTCATTATCCGAACTAAGGGACACACTTTGATTTTCTTTTGAAATAGATATTACTCTTTTAACTACGATTCCAGTTTTTGTTGCAAACACATAAACAAAATTAGGTCTGATGTTATTCAACCAAAGACTTGGCTCGATCACCCTACAGATCATTTTGTCATTTTCAAATAGAGTTGGCTCCATACTATCACCAGCAACATCAAAGCATCTATAAATTCCACCAGAATATTGTCTATCAGGAAATGAAAAGCTTGGCAATGATTCTTCAAATGTTGGGTTATTAAATTGTTCTACATATCCAGCTTGAGCTGCCTCGGACACGTATGTAATGGACCCAAAATTTTCTTTTACTTCAGAGTGACATTCCTCCACCCCTGTGAACATGTTGCCAGTTCCATGATGTAAATAGATAGGATTACAATTGAATTCGGTTATCGCGTCGTTGAGGATTTTAAGTGTTACTTCTCTTTTGGAGTGCAGTATATCACTTAAGCATTGTGGGTGCATATTTAGTCTTTCTGCTACTTTTTTATAAGAAGTACATTGACCACATTGTTTAAGATACTTGACACAGTTTTGGAAGTGAGTTGTTATTGGATTAACCATTGCTAAAAGTAAGTTAGAGTTTGTTTCGTTGTTATCATCAAATATATAAAACTTTTTATATATGAAAAAAATATATGTGTAAAACTTATGATAAATAAATTTAATACTTAAATTTTTCATTGATAATCAATGAGTTACAATAAACTCAAAAATAATTTTTCAAAATTGTAGATTAGAAATATTGATAATGTGTAAAATATCTATTTGAACATGGTGCGTCGACCGATCTTTTGGCAAATAGGACAATTGTGTGGATCATGTCCTCTTGCAGGACAATATTCACGGCCAAAAAATATAATCTGAAGATGAAGTTTATTCCAACTTTCTTTTGGGAATAGGGCTTTTAAGTCTTTCTCCGTTTTATCGACATTTTTTCCCGTACTCAATGTCCAACGATGAGCCAATCGATGGATGTGTGTGTCCACAGGAAAGGCTGGCACTCCAAATGCCTGAGACATGACCACTGATGCCGTTTTATGCCCCACTCCAGGTAATGCTTCTAACTCTTCGAAATTTTGAGGTACTTGGCCATCATGGTTATCAAGCAGCATATGAGAAAGAGTATGTATTGCTTTAGATTTACGGGGAGACAATCCGCAAGGTCTTATGATATCCTCGATTTCCTTTGGGTCTAATAATATCATTTCCTGTGGAGTCATTGCTTTCGCAAATAAGGCAGGTGTCGTTTTATTAACCCGCACATCCGTGCATTGGGCAGACAACAAAACGGCAATCAATAAAGTATATTCATCCACATGATCTAGCGGAATAGGAACCGTCGGATATAGTTCTTCTAATTTTTCAAATACAAATGCGGCTTTTTCTTTACGATTCAAATCTAGTCTAGGCTTTAATATGTGATGCTAAAAATTTCATCGTATCTACCCCATCTGCATAATCCCAAAGTTCAGGCGATTGAGTCTCACCAAACCCATATGTTTTTATTTCTTCTAGCTCAACATTTGATACAACACATTGTAATTGATCTTCCACTTCCTGTAGCTCCCTGGACAGTTCTTCTTTGGTTTCATAATAAGAAAAGTGCAAACATGAAATCCTTGAATACAGGCTTTCATCTTCAAGGGTGATCAAACTCCCATTGGTAAAAAACTTTACCTTGTTTAAGAGGTAGATAGCATAGTTATAATCAAAATTATTTTTATACTTATTGTGCAAGACCCATTCTTTCCAATCTTCGAAAGCCTCCATAATCTTCTCGATCTTATAGCCTTTCGGCAAATATATTTTCGAGATATTCCGACAGCCTAATCCAAAATAAGAAAACACATCTTCTCCTAACAACTTTAGTTCTTCGGTGGAAGTATCCATTCCCAACACCCCTACACTCACTCTGTTCTTCCGTATGATATTGGGCATCTTTCCAAAATAATAGTCGAAGTACCTAGCAGTATTGTTTGATCCTGTTGCAATCACCAACTCAATGTCATTCATCCGCTCCACCTCTTCGAAGTAAACCGCAGCTCGTGGTTCTTGATCAACAATCAACTTGACAAACATTTTCATCAAATAAGTATCCTTGTCCGAATACTTAAGCTTCAAATAATGACCAGAAATAAAACCAGCAATGACATCATGAATTCCAACAAAAGGGATATTGCCAGCCAGCAATAATCCTAGTATTTTAGGTTCCGTATTTTCAGGTAAATTATACCTCGTCACCCATTCATGAAGCTTTGCGGAATCGGTATATTTTTCGGTAATGGATTTGATGGATTTTTTAATATTATCTTCAGTAAACCATTGGTTTTCACTGCCCGCCATGGACATGGCCGTCTGTATTTCTTCGTTATTTTTGTGATTTTTTAATTGCTCGCCTACAGCAACAATTATATCAACCCGCTCTTTAATCTTCAACATTATAATAGTTCCTTTCTTGAATGTACATAGGCTCTCCATTTATCTATGACCTGTTGCATATCTTCAGGTATCTCTGCTTCAAACAACATTTTTTCTCCTGAGACTGGGTGAATAAAACCAAGTGAAGCCGCATGAAGCGCATGACGTGGTAATATCTTAAAAGCATTGTCTACAAATTGTTTGTATTTACTAAATACAGTTCCTTTTCTGATCCTCCCACCTTCATATTTTTTATCATTAAAGAGAGGATGACCTTTAGATAACATGTGTACCCTAATCTGGTGAGTACGTCCCGTTTCTAGTTGACATTCCAACAAGCTTACATAGTACATCTTTTCGATGATCTTGTAATGTGTGATTGAATGCTTTCCTTCACCTTCTTCTTCGTACAATTTCATTCTCTTTCTATCACCTACATCCCTCCCAATATATCCAGTAATGGTACCTTCTTCAGGTTCTGGTTGACCCCATACCAAAGCAACGTATTTCCTTTCAATATTGTGATCGAAAAACTGTTTGGACAAATGGGTCATCGCCTCTGAATTCTTGGCTATCACCAAAAGGCCTGATGTGTCTTTATCTATTCGATGTACAAGTCCAGGTCTATCTGGTGGATTCCCTTCCATTGTCGGCATATCTGCACCAGCCATATAATGAGCCAATCCATTCACCAATGTGCCACTCCAATTCCCAACACCTGGATGCACCACCAAACCTGCAGGCTTGTGAACGACCATCAGATGGTCATCTTCATATCGAATGTCTAAAGGAATATTTTCCGGATTTATCACTTCCGGTCCTCCTGTCGATTTAGGAAGATAAATTTTGATTAAATCATTGGGTCTCGTTTTGTAATTGGATTTTACGGTTTTAAAGTTTACCAAAATACTGCCATCGGTTATAGCATTTTGTACCCGGTTCCTAGACACCTTCTCCAATTTATCAAACAAGAACTTATCTAATCTTGTCGGAGTTTGCTTAGGATCAACGACTACTGTAAAGTACTCTTCATATCCTTTCGCTTCCATCATTTCTTGAACTTCTTTTTCTGACATACACTCTTTTAAAACCCAAATGTCAAACCCAATGCAATTTGCACATAATCCAACTGTGTTGTTCTCCTGACAAAATTGTCTAAAGGATTCTGAAAACCTTTATCATCTACTACATAGTAACTTGCACTACCTCCACTATTATAATCCACTGTTAGCTGAATTGCTTGACCCTGCCTGACATTGTATTGAACACCCAATCCTACCGCATACGCAAATGTCAAATCGGTTTCATTGAAAGTTATGTCTGCCTCTTCTGCCCCATCAATCCTATCTGACGTAAATGTGTAGACAAAATTACTTCCTAACTTAACGTCAATAAACGGCTCAAATAAGGCAGTGTAAATATCGGGATAATAGCGTACGCCATAACCTAAGAACACAAGACTCGTTTTTGTACGCGAGAACAAATCAAATTCTACAAATTGCTCTTGTACAATGAATGTATTGGAGAGTCTATCAATTCTAAAATTGGAAATATGAACACCCCAGAATAAGTCATCTTTTTTTCTAAAATTATTGTAATAAGAAAAGCTAAGTCCGAATCTGGTTCCATCTAGGTTTCTTGAAAATGTCTCAAGTGGAATTTGATTGGTCAAATTAAAACTGACTAGGTTTAGGTAAATATTGCTTACTTCACTGTCATCCTCTTCAAGATAGTATTCTTCTTGAAATTCTACTTCTTCTTGTATAGGCTCGGCGATAGTATCCGCTGTCTGACCATTGACATTTGCGCAAGCAAAAGCAACAAAAAGAATAAATAGATAATTCCTTACACCAAAAAATTTCATCTTTACCATATAATACACAAATATATGAAAACTGATCGTCTCAAATTTAATTCAATCTGTTCGCAAGAATGGCAGCATGTAACCGCCAATGAACCGCATATATTACCAATATACAACACATCTGCGTTTGTATTTGACAATATTGATCAAGGAATAAGGATTTTTAAAGGCGAAGAAGATGGATTTGTGTATTCAAGATACAATAACCCAACATTGGCCACAACAGCTGAAAAACTTGCTGCACTAGAGACCATAGACCTTGAAGAAGAAGGCAAATGTGTCCTATGTGGATCAGGGATGGGCGCAATTTCTACCTTATTATATAGTGTACTTGAACAAGGTGATACCATCCTTACACAAGGAGATTTGTATGGAGGCACGACCGAATTAATTCAAAATCACTTAAATAGATTTGGTATTCAATTCATTGTGGTGGATTTCAAGAATGAGGAATTGGTCAGAAAAACAATTGCTGAAAACAAGATCAAACTTATTTATGTAGAAACACCTTCTAATCCACTTCTTTCTGTTGTTGATCTAAAATTTGTGAGTCAGATTGCTAAGGAAAATAATATCATTACTGCTATTGACAACACCTTTGCATCTTGCTACTTACAACGCCCTTTAAACTTTGGGATAGATTACGTGATTTACTCAACGACAAAGTATCTGAATGGTATGGGTAATGCATTGGGTGGGGCAATTATTACATTGACTGAAGAAAAGTATAGCTCCGTTTGGAATACCATGAAACTCAATGGCACCTACTGTAGTCCGACAGATGCTTGGTATTTGTACAACGGTTTAAAAACCTTTCCGATTAGAATGGATGTGCATTGTAAAAATGCCTTGGCACTAGCAGAGTTTCTTGAAGGACATTCTGCCGTACAAAAAGTCAATTATCCAGGACTCATGTCACATCCTGGTCACCAAATTGCAAAAGAACAAATGAGTGCATTCGGAGGCATGTTGAGTTTTGAAATCAAAGGAGAGATGGTGCATGCATTGGCGTTTATGAACAACTTAAATATGGCAACACTCGCTCCTACTTTAGGAAATGTGGATACGATTCTATTGCATCCAGCCACTTCATCGCATCTTAAGGTTTCTAAGGAACAAAGAGAAAAAGTCGGAATCACCGATGGTCTGGTAAGGGTTTCTGTCGGTATTGAAGACATTGAAGATTTGATCAAGGATTTTGATCATGCTTTGAGTAAAAGCGGCGTTGTTTAAACCAATCCACCTCTTAACCCCAATTCGACAACGCGTAGGTTTTTAATTTCTGCATTCGCAATATCGAACTTCAGGATGGTTCTTATCTGGTGAAATCCATGATGACCACAAGCTCCAGGATTCATATGTAAGAGATCCAATTGTTTGTCAGGCACAACTTTACAGATATGAGAATGGCCACAGATATATAGATTTGGCATTTCTTTCTTTAAAAGCGCCTCAACACGCCGTGTATATTTACCTGGGTAACCGCCGATATGAGTTATCAAAACCTTGATTCCTTCACAATCAAAGATTTGATTTTCAGGCCATTTGTGCCTAACGTCTGCCGTGTCTATGTTGCCATAAACACCTATCACCGGAACATTAAATTGTTCTAAGGTTTCAATCAATTTTATATTACCTAAGTCTCCTGCATGCCATATCTCATCCGACCCTTTACAATGACTTAGTATGTCATCATCAAGGTGACTATGCGTATCGGAAATAAGTGTAATGGATTTCAATCGAATAAATTAGTTGGAGCCAATGATGCTCACTTTCTCGATGTTACTTTCTTGACCACTGGTCGTTTTGATGAAATAGATTCCATCTGTATAATCCAAAATTGAATGCTCAAACGAAGGAGATTTTGGAGCCTTGAAAGATTCAATCAACCTACCTGTTATGTCGGTAATAACAACCTGATCTATCACTTTGTTAGACTCAATTGTAATAAACTCTGAAGCAGGATTAGGATATGTGTTTACCTTGAACGAATTCACTTTTTCGTTTTCAGTATTCAATGTCACTTGAATTTCATTGGTAGTAAGTCCTACTGCTTGGCCTCTGTGATTGTAAGCAACCGCATCTTCTAGTTCAAGATTTAAAATAAACTTGCCATCAGAATCTCTAAATCCATCTAGTTCATCTTCAACTATGAATTTCAGAGTTGCAATAGGACCAGATCCAGAAATAGGCACACTGGTCAATCTTGTCATTCCAAAACTCATCTGTCCAGCAGTTGGTTGTTGGAAAATGTCTTGCACTGGTGAATCGTATTCAATCCAACTATTATCTAAAGGAAGAAAACATGCACTTTCTTCATCAATCAAATCTTCACTAATGTTAAATGAGAAAGCCAATGAATAGAAATCAATTACTGGATTCAATTCGTCACCCAAATGAACATCTAAATACAACCACTCTCCAGAATCTACTTCTGTTTGAGTCGTTGATAGAATCAAAGGTGTCTCGGTAATGGTATGAACTTCTTTGGAAACTAGTTTGCTTTGTTTTCCGAAATTTGATTCAAACGCCTCAAGATCGTTGCTTGTTAGGTAACCATTTCCATCCGCATCAAGATGCTTTAAATCGTTGTTAAATCCTTGATCTAAGAAATTCCAATTGTCAGCAGCGAATCCATTCCAGCTTGTTGTACCTGGCAATGGTCTAGCTGATCCATTGTTTCCAATATTCAATCCATAGCCAGACAGATCTTTCATGTTGACGATACCATCAGCATTGAAATCTCCAGGCCACACGCATCCAGCTGTACAAACACAATCACCATTATCAGCAATAACATTGATATCAATTTTCACTACATGGCAATTGCCACCAGCTGTACAATAATTCAATTCGAATGCATCCGTTCCTTCATATCCTGGTTCAGCCAAATAAATGACAGATGATTCTTTTACCGTATAGTCTTCAGCACATCCTGAGGTCACATTATCATCGGTATTCAATATGGTCAATGCACCATGCAACGGACTTGTGAGTACTTCAAACTCATACCCAGTCAAAGGAGCAGAATGTTCAATTAAAAATTCAGAGCCAGATGTTACTTCAAACAAATGTGTTTCCGCTCCTACAGGCTCGTAATCATCAATAGAAACAAAAATATTTGCTTCATGGAATTGGAGTCCACTGAATATTTTATAGTAGAATATATTACTGCCAAATTCATCTTGTCCCGGTGAATAGCTAAACTTCCCATCACCCAAATAATTCAATTCAGGCGAATGGTCAATGATTGCAAATTCGTCACGGAAATCGTTATCGAATACACTAAAACTATCAATGGTTTGATTGATGGATGTGTATACATAATCATCATTCACAAATGTGCTATACAAATCCTTTTCAACAATATTCATTAAGAAAGTACATACATTTCCGTCGGCATCTGAAAACTCTATCTCGTCTTCTCCTACATAAATATCGTTTGGAACATAAGTATATGTTACCCAATCAGATGTCTCGTATGTACCAAATTCAGGTCCATCTGTTAGCTCAAAGTCTGAGTTAGGTAAATAAAAGCTTATGTTCTCTTTGTTGTTAAGACTGATCTCAATTTCTTCTTGGATATCAGCATTGGCATTGAAAACTCTAACCAAACCATGATTTCCTGTACCAAAGTCATCAGTAGCAATATATGAGATCATTCCTTGACCCTGATCTGAATCAAAAGTAAAACTGATTTGTCCATTAGCATCTATCTCAGCAGATCCTCCTTGAACAAAAGCTATTTCACTCAAACCTAAATCTCCATCTGAGTTTGTATCGTTAGCCAAAACATCAATAACCACATTGGGACTATCTGAAATCACGACTTCATCAACTGTTTCTACGATAGATTCTTTGATCTCATGTCGGTAGGTAGCATATCTAACAGTAGGAAATCCAGGAAAAACACCAGTATCGTAATATTCAATCACGATATCTACTTGGCCCAATTTGTTGAACTTAGGCTCAAACTCCATTTGATATAAAGTACCACTTACCTGCGTAATAATCATACTTTCATAGTCAACACCAAAAGCGTTGGCAACTTGAGGAGTATTTCCTAGGGATAAGATGGTGGAAGTCATAACTTCGTTTTTCTTAACCTTAACTAACTGATACTCAGGGTTTAGCTGGCTAAATAGCTGGGAAGCTATCAGTCCTAGTAGAAGAGTAAATGTTATTCTTATTGAATGCATCAAAGGTTTGTGTTCGAAGTTACCTGACAAATATAAACTTTGGACCCCGCCAAAGCGAAAAATATCCAGAATATTTATGTATAATTAACATATATAATAAAATTTGATGTCGTTAGCGACACAAGAATTTAGAAACCAATTGTTTACATATTTATTAATTCACATATATCTTACAGAAAGAAATATAAATATTTAATAAATATATAATATTTAAATGTTTGATTTGCATAACTTTATACATCAATCGAATCTATAATTGAAAGAAACAAAGGCCTATAGCATTTTAGTCAATCTTAGCTCTAAACAGCTAAACAGATTGGACAAATTTGTTCGCTCTCCTTACTTTAATGCAAACGAAGGGCTTGTCAACTTGTATGCGATATTTCATGGATTACTTAAAGGAAACAAGGAAATTGACGAAAAAGCTGCCTGGGAAAGCATTTACCCCAATGAAGCCTATGATCCAAAGAAGTTTAGAAAACTACTTTCTGATCTCGTTACTTTGATTGAGAGTTTTCTTATCCAAGAAGGATTACTTGAAGCACCCCTCCTACGGCAAAACCTTTTACTGCAGTCAATAAAGAAGTTTAGCATAACTCCACTTCAGAAGAAAACGGTTACAAATTCAATCAAAGAAGCCGACAGACGGAAAGAACAATCTTCTGAATATTTTCTTCAAAGATTTAGAATTGAAAAAAATCAATATAATCTAACGACTCATTTTGAACGAAAGACAAAAAAGAAATCGATTACAGCATCTGAAGACCTTCAGGAGTTAAGTAAGAAATTAGATATTTTCTATTTGATTGAAAAAATGAGACATGGAACAGATCTTTTAACTTGGAGTGTCATGTATAAATCGGATATTGATTTCACCCAATTCGACTTCACTTCAAAACTGATTGAAAAAAGTAATTACTTACAAGTACCCGCAGTAAATATTTTCTACAATATATTCAAAGCTTTTAAGGGCGAGCAAAACTCGAAACACTATTTCAAAGCCAAAGAAATGATGTTGGAACATCTAGATGATTTTCCTTTTGACGAACAACAAGATATTTACGATTCAATGATTAGTTATTGTATTGGTAAAGTAAACAAAGGAGAAAAAGAATTTATTCCTGAAGCGTTGGACATGTATAAGACTGGAGTAGACACAGGAATTAGTTTGGTCGACGGTGAACTTTCTCCAACCACTTTTAGGAACATTGTAGGTGTATCTTTAAGATTCGGATATATCGAAAATGCAGTTGATTTTATTCAAGAAAAAATACATCTAGTCAAACCAAAATTTAAAAATAATGCCCTTAATTTTAATCTAGCACGTGTCTACTTTTACAAGAAAGATCATGACAAAGTTTTAGAGCATTTAAATCAAGTTGATTTTGATGATGTATGGTATAACATCAATTCGAAAGCTATGCTAATTGCAACCTATTATGAGCTTGATGAAATTGTGCCACTTGACTCATTGCTAACCTCTTATGCTGCTTTTTTACGGCGTGAAAAATCTCTGGATGAAGCAAGAAGAAGCAGGTATCTACACTTTGTGAAATTCGTTAAAAAACTAGTCAAGATTTACCCAATTACGGACAAAGCATTGGATAACTTGAAAGAAGAAATATCAAGCATCAATGGGGTAATCAATAAACCATGGATATTGGAAAAAATTGAACTATTACGCCCTTAAGATAATCCCTGTTTGTATGCCGCTAAGCATCTCTCCCTTGCAAATTTATGATCGACGATCGGTTCTGGATAATCATCTGTACCAAACTCGGGTACCCACTTTTTTACATACTTAAAATCCTTATCAAATTTGGTCAGTTGTGATGTTGGATTAAAGATCCGAAAGTACGGTGCAGCATCTGTTCCTGTGCCAGATGCCCATTGCCAACCTCCACTGTTACTTGCAAGATCAAAGTCCAAGAGTTTCTCCGCAAAATATGCCTCTCCCCAACCCCATGGGAGCAACAGATGTTTGGTTAGAAAACTGGCCACGACCATCCTTACTCTGTTGTGCATATGGCCCGTATTGTTTAGCTCGCGCATACCCGCATCCACCAAAGGATAACCCGTTTTACCAGCCTTCCATGCTTCATAATCTTTCTCATCAGCACGCCATTCAATGGCCTTGTATTTTTCTCTAAATGGCCCCTCTATCACATGTGGAAAATAATCCAATATCTGACTGTAAAAATCTCTCCAAACCAACTCTGATAAATAAGTCGCATTTAACTTTAAAGCATGCCTTGCCTTTTCTCTTATGCTGATTGTTCCAAAGCGAAAATGAATCCCCAGTCTGCTCGTTCCGTCAATGGCAGGAAAATTTCTCTGCTCATCGTATTTCTTTATCAAAGATCGCTTTACCTCTCTGGATGGAATTTGGATTTCAGAAGACGTAAAACCCATTTTAGACAAGGGAATTATGTACCCTTTTTTGTCCTTGTGAAATTGCGATTTATATTTCAAGCTTGGATATGAACTAAGAAAATAAGAATCCTTTCCTTTCATTTCACTTTCCATTTTTGCCAGCCATTTTCGCTTGTATGGAGTGAAAACAGTATACGGTAAATTATCCGCCTTTCTTACCTCCTCACTTTCAAAAATCACATGATCTTTAAACGTCCTTAACTCACTTCCTTGCTTCTTTAGAAACGCCCCAATTTTTTCATCGCGAGTTTTGGCATAAGGCTCGTAGTCTCTATTTGTAAACACATCATTTACCTCGTGCTCTTTGACAATTTCTTTCCATGCACTTTCTGGCGTTCCATAATATGATTTCAGACATGCCCCTAGATCAACAAGCTCTTCATTTAGCCGTGTCAACTCTTGATGAATAAAATTGACCCTTGCATCATCCTCCGGTAGCTTATCCAATATCTCTTTGTCAAATATAAATACGCATTGAACTGGCTTTTTTGCCCTTAGTGCATGGTATAAACCAGCATTATCTTCCAACCTTAAGTCTCTCCTAAACCAGAATATATTCACTTTCATAGAGAATTAACATGATTTAAGGAAATTGGTTGAGTTTAGAAATTGATTATTTTCCTATGAAATCTATTCTTTTTATAAGGACTTACAATTAACTTGCAGGAAAATAATGACATACCAAACTATGAAGCAATTCTTATTTATTCTCAGCCTTACTTTTATTTATGCTTGCGCAAATTCTGGTACGAGTTCTTCTACAGCTACTCAGGAAACTGACGGATTCGTTGAGGCAGAGAAAAACTATGCAGCAAAACAGGATATCAATACAGCTACTAAATATATTGAGCAATTAGTAGATAAAATGTCCAAGGCTCCAAAAGACAAAAAACAAATAATTGAACTTTCGGAAAAAGCGTATCTAGTAGCCAAGGACAATAAAATTGCCTCAAGACAAAGAGGATTTCTCTTTACACTTATCAAAGAAGATTACAACAATGGCGCTACTGCACAACGAATGCTCGAACTTGCCAATCAAATGCAAGCCATAAAGAGACCAGGTACTGCAAACATAATTTATAAGTCTTTGATGGAAAACTTCAATGGAAGTGAGGAATCTTTGGTTGCAAAGAGTAAAATTGACCCTGCTGTAACCAACCTCCAAAATTACATCATCAACATAGGAGAGCAGATTACAAAAGGTGAAGTTGACAAATTTGGGATCAACAGAAATGCAGCGCTTAAATATGTAGATGCTTGCGAGGCGTATGCTTTGGTTTATCCTAATGCGCCAGACGCGCCTAATCAATTATACAAAGCTGCTGAAATTGCAAAAACCATTCAGACACTACCTAAACTGCTAAGTATTTATGATTGGGTTATCGAAAGGTATCCAGATTTTGAAAAGACACCTACCATGTATTTCTTGAAAGGATTTGTTTTAGAAAACGACCTTAAAAATGATGCAGAGGCGAAAAAAGTGTATGAAGAATTTATTGCAAAATTCCCGAACCATGAACTAAGAGATGATATCGATTTCTTACTTGAGCACTTAGGTAAAAGTGATGAAGAAATCAGAAAAATTATCGAAAGTAAAAGTGGAAAAAACCAAGCGCAATAAATTAATTGCCTAAAAGTTTTATTCTAGAATCACCATTTTTTTCACGATAGGATCAAGAGTCGTTCCTTTGATTTTGGCTTTGGCGATCAGTCTATATTCAGACTTAACACCTTTGAGACTCTTTGCTACGAAGACAATACCTTTGCTGATAAAATTGGTGTCTGCTATTTTGTCCATTTCCGACTGCACATGCACATACGGCAAGGTAAAAGGAATTTTAATTTCTTCTCCTTTCACAATGTGGTAGGTATCGGAGATGATCATTGCTCCCAATTCGTATTCATCAATCAATTTATTTTCCTTTCTACCGCGATGATATCTTTCAATAAATTTCAGTTCGATAGATTGAATCACTTGACTACTCAGTGAGCTTAGTACAATATCGCCAAAAATAGCTTCCTCAGAACGCATAATTGGATCATCGAGAAGCAAGTTGATCTTCACTCCTTCAATACCGAGAATGTTTTTTAGTTTACCTAGCATATTATATTTATAAACCCCAGAGGGCTGAGATTAGTTCCTTATGCAAACTGCTTATGCCAGCTATCTTTGATGGGAATCACCCAATCTGTGAGAAACTTAGCTTTTGTGTTGACAAGTGGATCAAATACCAATGAATCAGAAGTCAATTTTCCTTCCTTGTATGCTTGCGCAAATTCATCTTTGGACATTGTAAAGATTTCTTCATGTTCGTCCATGAAGGCAAACATCCATCTATTAAAGAAGTCAGCATTAAATCTTTCGCCAAGTTGCTTTACTAGCTTGACCGACTTATCAGTTGAACATCCACTGACGCCATGACCAGTTTCATCCGCAACAAACACCAAAAATCTTCTGTGAAATATATTTCCATAGCCTTGAACTGGAATCCCATGACTCTCCCATTTATCTACGAAGTCATACATTACTTCTCTGATATCCTCCATTTCATCGTAGGTAAACTCTCGATCGCCTTGATAAACCCAAAGCTTGGATGTGTTTGGTAAAGCAATTAAATCTCGTAACATTTTTTTACCAATTATTGGATTGAACAATTAATTCAGAGATATCATAGACCATGACATCATCCTGTTTTTCTTCTGCTTTGATTCCATCACCTAACATGGTTAGACAAAATGGACAATTGGCTGCCACTACCTTCGCTCCAGTTTCCAAAATCTCATCTACTCTTTCCGCATTGATTCTTTTGTCTCCAGGCTCATCTTCTTTATACATCTGAGCACCACCAGCACCACAACAAAGCCCTTTGGTACGACAACGCTTCAACTCCACAAGCTCTGCATCCAATGCCTCTAGCACCTTCCTAGGAGCTTCATATACGTTGTTAACTCGTCCTAGATAACAAGAATCGTGGTAGGTTAATTTCTTTCCTTTAAACTCTCCACCTTCTACCTTTAATTTTCCAGCATCAATTAACTCTTGAAGATATTGGCTATGATGTATTACATCATAGTTTCCACCCAGCGCTGGATATTCATTTTTCAATGTATTGAAACAGTGCGGACAGATCGTCAATATCTTTTTTATGGAGTATCCATTGAGTACCTCAATATTCTGAAGTGCTTGCATTTGGAAAAGGAATTCATTTCCTGCTCGTCTTGCTGGATCTCCGGTACAGGATTCTTCATCTCCTAAAATTGCAAACTCGATATTCAGTTCTGTCAATATTTTAGAAATAGCTATTGCCACTTTCTGAGCCCTTGCATCATAACTTCCAGCGCACCCTACCCAAAAGAGAATTTCGGGTGCTGTACCTGCCGCCAAATGGTCAGACATCTTTTTTATCGTTATCGTTTCTTCCATTAGCTTTCCTTTTTATTTAATTGTTCTGTCCATTTATCCCTTGCATCCGGCATTTGCCATACGGCACCTACCTGCTCAATACTATTAAACATCGGCAACCAATCCTTTGGACCTGCTGATTCAGATAGGATATCATATCTTCTCATTTCCAAAATTGGAGCAAGAGGATCTATCATGACAGGACAGGCTTCTACACATGCATTGCATGCAGTACAAGCGTATAATTCTTCCTTTGATATGTAGTCAAACAATGATTTTCCATCATCGTATTTTCCATCTACCATTTCTACTTTTCCCGTATCAATATTGTCAGATACTTCTTCAACTCTATCTCTGATATCCATCAATATTTTACGAGGTGACAATTGCTTGCCCGTAATATTCGCCGGACATTCATTGGTACATCTTCCGCATTCCGTACAAGTATAGGCATTCATGATTGTTCTCCAATCCAATTCAAAAATATCCTTAGCGCCAAATGCTGGCAACTCTTCTGTCATATCGGTCGATACTTCTTCTTCCGGAATCAATCCCATCATTGACTTTACCTCGTTCATGATTTCCGGCATATTGGTCATCTCGCCTCTAGATTTGATCCTAGCAAAAAAGACATTTGGGAAAGCGAGAATCACATGTAGATGTTTGGAGTAAGTCAAGTAAATTAAAAATGCAAATACCACAGTGATGTGCAACCACCACCCAAATCTCTCTACTGCGATTAATCCAGATTCACTCATCCCACCAAACAGTGCTGGACCTAACCAACCTGTGATGGCAAAATCGCCAGTCTGATAATAATGGTTGGCATTCATGTCCTGCAATACCATATCAGCACCATTCATACAACAGATCCCAGTAAGCAATAATAGTTCACCAATAAGAATTAAGTTGGCATCTTTCGTTGGCCAACCTTTCATCTCTGGCTTCTTAAATCGAGGAATCTTTAATAAGTTTCTTCTCCACAAGAATATGATGGTTGCAAAAAGTGCAAGTGCAGAAAGTACTTCAATGAAGCTGATAATGAAATTGTACAAACCACCTAGACTAGGTGCAAAGAATCTATGGGTACCAAAGATTCCATCGATGATAATTTCAATCAATTCGATTTGTGTTATGACAAAGGCTGCGTAGATAAAGAAATGTAAAATCGCTGGAATCCAGTTTTTGAACATTTTCTTTTGGCCAAAGGCTACCAATAATACGTTTTTCCAACGTTGTCCACTATTGGCTTCTAAGTTTGTTTCTTTACCTAATAAGATGTTTCTCCTCAAACGACTATAGCGCTTGAAAGCTAAAAATGAAACAGCTCCTAAAAGAATAAGAAATGCGATTTGTTGAATCGACATAAGGAATAAATAGTTTAGAGGGGTAAATTACAAAGATTGTTAATAAATTTACGAATAAACCATTTGACCTTGAGTCAATTAAATTTTAATCATGAGTAAGGTAGAGGTACTAAAAGACAAGGAAATAGGCAATATCATTAAGAGATTGGCCTATGAAATCCTAGAGAACAACTACAAGGCTAAAAAAATATATCTCGCAGGAATCAACAATAATGGGCTCCATTTTGCCGAATTGATTAAAAACCAATTGGAAAAAATAGCAACTCCACAGATTAACTTGATCAGTATAAAGTTAAATCCAGCCAATCCAATGGATGAGATTTCTCTTTCAGTTGAAGCAAAAGAACTTAAAAACCAGCACGTAATTGTTGTTGATGACGTAGCGAATACTGGAAGAACGATATTTTACTCGTTTAAACCGCTCATGGAAGTATTACCTAAATCAGTACAAGTAGCTGTATTGGTAGATAGAATGCACAAGTCATTCCCAATAAAGGTTGACTTTTTAGGTCTTTCATTGGCTACAACATTTAAAGAAAATATTACAGTCAGTCTTAAGAAAAAGAAATCTGTAATCTTAGAGTAAGTCCTATATTTTATGAAGTACAGCCTGTCTTTGAAGTAAGTCAGCCTCCTCTTCCACTCTATCAGGATCTTGAACGCAACAATCTACTGGACAAACAGCTGCGCATTGAGGTTCATCATGAAATCCCTTGCACTCTGTACATTTGTCTGGAACGATATAATATACATCATCATCCACTGGTGACTGCTTGTCGTTAGGACCGACGACCAATCCATCTTCCAACTTGTAATCGTGATCAATCTTGGTCCCTTCTGATATCATCCATTCAAATCCACCTTCATAGATTGCGTTATTTGGACATTCAGGCTCACAAGCACCGCAATTGATGCATTCGTCAGTTATAATTATTGCCATTGTTTCTCTTAATCAAATTTAATAGCATTGAAATGAAGATGTAGAATGTACTCGTTGCCAAAATGGCCATCTCTCTATTCCAAAACATCATCACAATAAGAACTAGAACACACAAAACTGGTCCAGGGTTCTCTTTAATACTTAAAACTCCTTCTTTCAATGAAAACATGTGCACGTGACTAACCATAAAAAAGGCAAGTATCATCGGAATGGCTAAATAGATCATTTCATTGGCTAGTAAACCAAGAACAACATCTTGATCAAAATAAAATGCAATGAAAATACCAACCAATATGGCTGTGGCAGCCGGTGTAGGTAATCCTTCAAAACCACTCTTACTTTCCGTAACATTAAACTTGGCCAATCGATAGGCACTTGCTGAAATCAAAAGAAATGCAGCAATTAGGCCTAAATGATTCTGTTCTGCCAAATTATAATAAAGAAAAGCAGGTACCAATCCAAAAGTGACCATATCGGCCAAAGAATCTAACTGCTTGCCTATTTCACTTGGGCTATGTAGCAACCTAGCGACCATTCCATCTAAAACGTCAAAAATCATCCCCAACATGATAAACCCTACACTCATCAATAAATCTCCTTGGATAAGTGCCATAAATCCGCAGAACAGATTACAAATGGTCAAAAAATTAGGTATGCTTCGTTTTAGGTACACAGTCTACTTTGATAAGAATTTATTAAAGTACGAAGTTACAAAACTAAAAAGCAATTTTATTCGTCACTTTAATTAGATATTTGAGTCTAATATGAGAACTTCGATAAATATTAGCGCAAATCGCTACTTTAGAACTACTAAATAGATGTTTTATGTTAAATAAGAACCTTATAATCTGCATTTTCCTTCTAATTCCATTCGTATTCACTGATTGTGCAAAAAACCCTGTAACTGGTAAAAAACAGGTAACACTAATGTCACAGGCTCAAGAGCAGGCATTGGGAGACCAATCTGATCCAAGCATTGTTGCTTCCTATGGGCTTTATGATGATCAGGACATGCAGAACTTCATCAATAAAAAAGGACAACAAATGGGTCTTGTATCTCATAGACCTGACTTGAAATATACTTTTAGAATATTGGATTCACCAGTTGTAAATGCTTTTGCGCTACCAGGAGGGTACGTTTATTTCACGCGTGGCATTATGGGGCACTTCAATAATGAAGCTGAGTTTGCTGGTGTTCTTGGACATGAGATTGGTCATATTACTGCCAGACATTCTGCTCAACAATACACCAAGCAAATGTTTGGTCAGATTGGTTTGATCGCAGGCATTGTCGTAAGTCCAAGGTTTGCTCAATTTGCAGACCAGGCAAGTCAAGGTTTATCATTGATGTTTTTAAAATTTGGAAGAGACGATGAAAGTGAATCTGATCAATTGGGTGTTGAGTACTCTACCAAAATTGGATATGATGCACACGAAATGGCTGATTTTTTCCAGACGCTAGGAAGATTACAAGCACAAGCAGGAGCAAGTATTCCAGATTTTCTTTCATCCCACCCAAATCCAGTAGATCGATTTGGTAAGGTACATGAGCATGCTGACGAATGGCAGGTTCAATACCCTCAAGCAAAAAAAGTAAATTCAGAAACTTACCTAAGAATGATTGATGGATTGGTTTATGGAGAAGATCCAAAACAAGGATTTGTTGAAAACAATGTTTTTTATCATCCTGAATTAAAATTCCAATATCCAATTCCTACTGGATGGAGTCTACAAAACTCACCAAGCGTTGTTCAGATGGCTCCTGCGAATGGAAAAGCGATGATGCAATTTTCATTGGCCCAAGAAAGAACAAGAGGGCTTGCGGCGACCAAGTTAATCGAGGAAGCTCAGCTTACCGTTATCGAAAGACAAGACAATGCAAAAGTAAATGGACATCCAGCACTAGTAATGATATCCGAACAAGCACCCGCGCAAGCCAATCAGGGACAAGCGGTGGAGCCAATAAGAATTATGTCTTTCTTCATTGAGATGGATAACTACATTTATGTATTCCATGGAATGGCTTCAAAGCCCGACTTCAATTCTTATACTGGTCAGTTTAAGCAAACTATGACCAAGTTTGATAGATTGACTGACCCGAGCAAAATAAACAAAAAGCCTAAAACGATTAAGGTAGTAAAGGTTCAACAAGGAGGACCACTTAAAACGGTACTTACTAGTTTTGACACAAAGCAAGCTGACATTGAAAGTGCCGCTATTCTAAATGGAATGGAACTGAATCAAGAGGTGGCTGCTGGAACATTGATTAAAATTATTGCCGACCCTAATCCAAGTACAAACAACTAGTATTCAGTTGAATTGTTGATCCTATCAAGTAAGATCTGATTGACATTTAATATTTGTGGAATAAGGAAATGTTGTTCATCATTGATAATTTCAAAATGACAATGTTTCCTTTTTTCGTTATCCGAGGTTTGATTCTTTATTCTTCCCACCACAGCATCCCTGCCCAATCCGTTTCTTTTCATCACTCGCTCGATCCTTAATTCTTCCGGAGCAGTTACACAAATCAACGCATCAAAATTATCTTGGGTACTCCCTTCTATGATCAATGCTGCCTCATACAAGGCAAAAGGACTCTGTTGATCTTCAAACCATTGTGCAGAATCTGCATGCACTGCAGGATGCACCAAATCGTTCAATCCTTTTAATAAGCGTTTGTCCTTGAATACCTGCTGCCCTACCCAAGAGCGATTGTAATTGCCTTCTTTATCATAGGCCTCAGAACCAAGTAATTTTATTATCGAAGACCTTAGCGATGCGTCTTCGCTTATCAATATCTTTGCTCGTGCGTCTGCATAATATACGGGATAATCTATGATTTCAAATATCTTACAAATCAATGATTTCCCTGCTCCGATTCCGCCTGTTACACCTACTTTGAACATGCTCAGAATTTTTGTATTAATATTTTAATATGCGCTTTAAGCAAATGAAAAAATCACTATTTCCTAATTCTTGACACTTATAAATTAATTGAAGAAAAACGAGTTTTTCGCTCTACCAGTTTGGAATTCAATCATTAACTTATTTCATTCTTTACAATTCTCGTCAAAGCCTCATTGGCAAGTGGCTCTGTAAATGTATTTATCTCTTTAATTTTACCATGGATCAAATTCTTATCCTCTCCTTTTATCAAACCATTTAAATCATCTATGAAATTTGTGATCATCAAGTTTTGATCTTCATTGAGGTAATCTTTATTGTCCCTATGGAACTTTTCAAGAGATTTCAACATAGAATTTCCTTCATTCCTTGCTTCAAGCAAGCCTCTAGCTTCCATATCAGACTTAGCATTCTTAATGGAATCCATCAACATGATCGCCATCTCCTCTTCAGAAATGCCATATTGAGATTTAATCTTCAAAGAAGTCTTTGTATCTGATCTAAGTTCTTTGGCCTTTACCAACAAAACACCATCAGCATCGATGATAAAAGAAATATCCACTTTAGGCAATCCAGCAGGCATCGGAGGAATTCCAGACAATATAAATTCTCCCAATTTCCTATTATGTTGAACCAAGTCTCTTTCACCTTGATAGACCGTGATTTTCAAATTTGCTTGCCCGTCTATTGAAGTTGTGTATTGCCTAGTCTGTTTGGAAGGCACTTTAGAATTTCTTGGAATGATGGTATCCATAAGACCTCCCACCGTTTCGATTCCCAAAGACAAAGGAGTAATATCAAGGAGTAAAATTCCTTTTTGATTTCCAGCCAAAATATCTGCCTGAATGGCTGCACCGAGAGCTACCACTTGATCAGGATCAATTTTATCGTTTACTTCTTTGCCAAAGAAAGCAGATACTGATTGCTTCACCAATGGAACTCTAGTGGAGCCACCTACCATGATGATCTCATCAATTTGATCCTTTGACACATCTGCATCCTTTAAAGCTGATTCACATGATTCAATGGTTTTGTCTACTAGTTCTTTTATGAGTTTTTCAAACTGGTCTTTTGTGATCGAAAGAGAAATTCCATCTACTTCTGTATTATAAACGTTTTCATTTGATAGACTAACCTTTGCTTTCTCAGCTTCAATTCTTAACTTTTGCGTAAGCGTCTTATCCTTTTTTACTTGTTCAAAAGTTAGTGACGAATTTTCTGTCCAATATTTAATAATGGCTTGATCAAAATCATCTCCGCCCAAAAAGGTATCTCCATTGGTCGACAATACTTCAAAAATACCTGATTGTAGATTTAAAATAGATACATCAAAAGTACCACCTCCTAAATCGTACACCGCAATCATTTTATCTTCTTCATCTTCCTTGCCTAATCCATATGCGAGACTTGCCGCTGTAGGTTCATTGACAATTCTCAAAACCTCAAGACCTGCTAGTTTTCCAGCATCACGTGTGGCTTGTCTTTGTGAATCATTAAAATAGGCAGGTACGGTAATTACAGCTTTTTTTACTGGACGCTTTAAAAGATTTTCGACTTTGCTTTTTAGTGCAGATAAAATATTTGACGAAAGTTCTATTGGGGTATAAAATTTCTCACCAACTCTTACTTTCACCAATTCTTCTTCACTGGTCTCAATAATTTCGTAAGCAAGATGTTGCTTCATTTCATTGAGATCGTTGTAGGATTTTCCCATCAATCGCTTGGCAGAATAAATGGTACGATCAGGCTTCAAGAGTAATTGTTCTTTTGCCTCATCACCTACCTTAATTTCATTCTCGAGATCAAAATAGATAATGGACGGAACCAATCCTGACTTACCGTCCGCTTTTATTACAGCTGGAACATTATCCGTTGCGATTGCAACCAAACTATTGGTTGTTCCTAAATCAATGCCTATGATCAGCTCTTCTAATGCCGACTCATCGATCTTCCCCTCCTTTATTAAAATTGGTATTTTTGCCATGTTGTATTTCTATTACAAAGAAACAGCTATTATTAAAAATAGTTATACCAAAGCCCTCTATTCTTAACGTGAAAAAACCAAAGAATACTCTGCGCTTGTTTTATTTTCAATCTCCTCTTATTCAACTACATATATATTAAATAAATAATTAATATGTGTACGTAAAAAAATCCCACGGTGTCTGGCCGCGGGATTCCATCAAATAATTACCAAAAGTTAATCATGTAACATGATCATTTTCTTTACTGCGGCTTCATTGCCGCTATCTATCTTGTAATACAGTACCGCATTGGTAGCGTCAATATCTTCTTCTTTTACTGTGACTTGGTGTGTTCCTCGCTCGTAATTTCCAGTATGGAAATAAACCGACTTTCCTGTCATATCGAAAATGGTAAGGTTAGCTACACCAGCTTCTGGAATTGTAAATTCAATCATCGTTTCACCTGCCCATGGATTAGGTTCATTCTGACCTAAACCAAATTCATAAGATTCTTCTATTTCGAATCCTAGTGCAACACCAATGGTTTCAATCGAGTCTCCTTGATAAGCTTCTGCTTTCACAGTTTCATCATCAATAGAAAGCAAATATTCTAATTTATTTGATTGATTCGCTTCTAAGTTAATAGTAAATAGAACCCCTTCTTCTAGTGAAATAGATTGTGTGCTGTTCCAACTGAAAATCAGTTTTTCATTTGCATACGAATAATTTTCATTTCCTACATTCAACAAGCCTGACTCAATGGAGGTTAAATCCATTCCTACTGTTTTCAGGGAGAATTGTAGACCATAAATTTCATCAAAATTATCTGATGTGATTTCAAGTTGAACGCTTTCACCTCTTTGTACAAATCTATTGTCATAATTTAAAGTTAACTTATTGGAACTTCTAGATTCAGAGGTTTCATTCTGAAGGTTTGATACAACTGATCCATTCACATCCCCAATTTTCACTGCAACGAAATCTTGATTAGACACATCCTCTCCCAGATTTTCAATAACCAATTGTTCATTGAAAGGCCATGGGTTAGAAATATTTAGATCTTCTCTTGCATCAATCAATCGCCAACTATCATTATCTGGATAAGTTTCATGCACTCCCAGAATTAGTTTTCTTATGACAATCAAATCAATCGCTGAAATATTTTGATCGTTTGAAGCATCGGCCGCTATTACTTTGTATGGGCTATCCAATGTGCTTAGTCCGAGAATATGTCTCTGTATTAAAACAACATCTAGTGTCGTTACTCCATTTCTCCAATCATCGTTTTTCTCTCCTGAAATAACATAGGCATTGTTCATTGGATTGTTCCCAAAAGCATAGGAACCATCTTCGGCGGTCATATTCTGAGCTGGATAATTAGGTTGCTCGCTACTTAATTCAACCATTAAGTCCGACACCCCATCTCCTGTTTCTGTAAATATTTTTCCTGTTACATCTGCTCTCATTGAAGGTCCACATGCACCAAAATTATCAATCAGATTCAAATTCACAATAGCAAAGTCTGTGTTGAAGCAAGCATCCCAAACATATACTCTAAGATCATAAACTCCATTATCCAATACAGTGGCAAGATCATCACAGTTGAAGATCATCGAACTACTACCTAAAGCATCGTTCCATCTTTCAGCTTCTCCATTTCCAAAATCTGTTTGACTTGCTACACCATCTGCATCATACCAAGGATCTTCTTCTGTTGGATCAAGCAATTGAGCAGGAATAGTTGGACTAAAGGTATACCACAGTTGTGACCCATCAGAACAATTATCAAAACTACCAATGTTAAAATCACTAGCCCACAATTCTACACCACCATTTGACATAACTGCAGAACTCGCATCAATCATATATGGTGTTGGTGCCTTTGAGTCTCTAATTTCTAAGTTCTTGGTTACTCTTGTTACATTTCCACATCCATCAAAAGCACTATATCTTACTCTGTGTTGGAAACCACAATTGGCATCTATTCCATCTGGAATTCTTACTTGCACAACGTTTCCTTGATCAATTGAATCTATATACGAACTTGATGTTGGACCAATATAGAATGGATCTGAAGGAGGAAGTCCACTTGAGTATCTATACTCATATGTTCCAGTGCCACCTAAATCAATTTCTACATCCCATTTAATCCAATCACTAGCACAAGCACCTTCATCGGTTGCTTTTGCAGTTATGTATGCTCCTTCGGTTACACACTCTGCATTGGTTCCAACTACTTGGTGGTCTGCCAAAACAACAGGTTTATCTTCATCCAATAAACTGACGATCTGTGTTCTCTGATAAAGTCCAGGTACAAATCCATCATCTTCTGGATCAAACACATCATTAAGATCAGAATCTGCAACATCATAATCACACCAACTAATAACCGTCCAGTGCTTTAAAAATTTGTAGCAGCTTCCTTCTTCAAAAAGGAAAGTATCAACTTCTAGTGAAACTCCTGCTAGTTCACATGGACTTTCAACAAATGAAGGTCTGCTGGTATCCTCAGCCAAGCAATTGATGACTGTATCTTGAGGCCAAGTAATATCTATTTCATATGATTCATCAGGTCTTACGATGATCCATTGAGTACACTGCCCCCCATCGCAATTCCAAGTTCTTCTAATTGCCCCCTCTCTACAAGTCGGATTGTACGCCTGAATTTCTTCACCCACAAATGGCGGGAAATTCATATTCTTCTTGACATAATTATCGCTGAATTGATCACATACGCTCTCGTCACAAGAAGTAAATACAAGAGGTCTACCCACTACAGAGAAATCATTAAAATCTTCATGGCATTCTATTTCTACATTCGCTGGACAAACTACTGTTGGCAAAAGTTTATCTTCTACTCTCACAGAAGTCCATACTTCGTTATAGTTGTCACCAAAGGTTCCAAAAATTCCATTCATATCACCATCATCCCATACTCTCAATATGACATCATATATTCCAAAGTAAGTGCCTTCGTCATCTTGTTGGAGCAATACATCTTCACAACAGAAAATAACAAATTCACCATCATCGTCATCTATAGGACTATCATCAGGATGTCCGTCATTGTTAAATGTAGCATTCCCTTCGTGACACCACACATTTCCATCAGCTCTTCTTATTTCTAGTTTGACAGGACCACAAGCATCAAAACTGAAGTTGTCTACATCTTTAGCATGTAGTTTGGCTACCCCATCAGCTCCTAGAACTGTGGTCAGATTCAATACTATATTTTCGTTGGCAATCGCAATAGGCGCTGCTCTATCAATTACATTAATCACTACTGGATACAAAGAGGTATTTCCACAGCAATCGCTTGCTTCATACCAAGCTTGGTAAGTTCCTTTTTCGAGACCAATAATTGTATTGTCAATTTGATTGAATCCCGGAGGAGGAATGATAGTCCATTGCACATCTTTATCACAAACGTCTGATAAATGTTCTGGTTCTTCCATAACAACATTAGCGGCACATTCCCAAGGATCAACACTGACCGTAATATCGGGCGTACTTATGAAAGGAGGCTCCTTATCTTTACTAGAAATATTTTGAACGAAAGTTGTTGACTCACCTGCACACCAATCTAATAACTCCCAAGTTCTCGCAATAATTTGTCCTCCGTTACATCCTTCTCCACAAGCATATGCCATTTGATCACTAAAAACTGCGTAGAAGTTACAAATGTTATTAATGACAGGCTTAGCATGATATCCGTTATAACCTTGAACAACAACATATGGATAAGCATAAGGAATTCCTTCCTGATGTTCAACAATATTTGGAGTTTCAGCATAATCATCATTGGCAAGACCTACAGGCCTTCCTGGAGTTTCAAAATCATAGTATTCTGCAATAGAAGCAGGTGATAGATCTGAACCACAAGGCATCTGTACTACCCTTTCAGGTGTATAATAAGCGTATGCACCATCATGCGAAGTAGCATGAAAAATATCAGGTGAATTATCCCATGCTCCATTCATCGTTTCTCCTCCTGATGCAAAATCAATAGGCTTAAACAAAAATCTTTGGACACATTGAATTTCGTGAGAAATTCCATCGTAGTCTATGTAATTATAAGTTATAGTTCGTAAAACTGTCTTAGTAGAACAATCATCTCCCTCAGGTAGCAATTGTAATGCTACTGTCGGTTCATCAAATTCAAAGCAGTTATCAACAGGCGCAGAAGTTAGAATTGAAGGAAGTAATTCATTGTTTCCGCCTTCTTCTTCTAATATCTCTAAATCCCAATAATCATAGCAATAGAAAACACAATTAGGGTTTTCTACAAGATTACCATTACCATCACTCATGTAAGGCGTTTCGCATTCACAATTCAAATCTGAAGGTGGAATCTTATCTTCAATACAAAGATTACCCCAGCAGCTATTGCCAGTGCATCCATCGAGAACTTCATATACAATACATTCCCCTGCATAATCTCCAACGTCGTCAAGATCGATCACATTATTATTCAGATCTTTTAATTGGAACGAATAGAAATCAGGATCTAGGTTTTCTCCAATAAAAAGCTGTACCGTAAGATTTCCAAGTAAACAATTAAAATCGAGACTTACATTTAGATCGCCTTTACAGGATAATGTTTGATCGGTATATACCTTTGCAATGATTGTTGAAGAATCAAAACATCCATTATCGTCTGTATAGGTATAGGTAATAGGAGTATCGCCATCAACCAGTGATGGATCAAAAATTCCATCAGTTATGCCTAAACCTGAGAATGTTCCACCAACTGGAGTTGCAACAAGTTGTACAGGATTACTATCCGCGCACAAAACTTCTACTGGCTCAATCTCTACTGAGGGTGTTGGGTAAACAATCAACTCCGCATCAGTGCTTGCGATGCACATGTCGGCATCTACAACTGTTACTGAGTACATACCACCTTGATCAATTGAGGCATCGTCGAATACGATACTCGATTCATCTGACAAAAACCCATCAGGTCCACTCCACATGTATTCAAATGGAGCTATTCCTTCCATTAATATTGGAGTTAATGTCACTGTACCACTTTCACATGTCTCTGCCGATTCCATTGTTACCCCAGAAAGGCATTGGCCATTGGCATTAAATGACACAATCAAAAACGCGCATAGCGAGATGAAGTGCAGAACAGATTTTCTCTTATTCTTATTGGGATACAGACAAAATCTCCCAATAATAGGATTATCACTGATCATAGTGATTAAAGTTTTGGTTATTAAATCATGTAATATTTTCAATACACGCTGAATGCTCAGATTCACCGCCGGGGAGACGGGTTTTAGACTGTGTGTATAAAAGCAAATATGAGTTACTTCTTAAATATCGAATGTAAATCTATGCATTGCTGAAGAGAAATAAAACTTTCCAAAAAAGGCATAGTACCTATAAGTACTAATGATTCAAAATAGAAAATATCATATAAAAGAAAACCTATGTATCAAAGACTAGAGCGAGAAGAACTTAAACATTAGAATAAAAACTAATAGTAAATACATTAGTTAAAAAGCTATTGCAAAAATTAGCCGAAAATTTATTTACAAGAAAGCCCTCCATTCATGTGTGAATGGAGGGCTTTGAGAATTTGGGTTTTTAAATCTCTATCTCACTAGAGATTTACTGATCTGTGTGTCTAATCACAGATTGAAATCAATAATTACCAAAATACGATCATTCAAGAATGATCATCTTCTTTGTAGCAGTAAAGTCACCACTATCTATCTTATAGTATAGAACATTCGCTGTTCCTACTAGGTCTCTTTGATCTAAAGTAATAGTATGATTACCAGCTTGGTAGTTATCAGTCATGCTGTATACTACTTTACCAGTTAAGTCAAATACTGTAAATGTTGCTGCACCTGCATTTGCAAGGCTAAATCCAACATTCGTTTGACCTTTAAATGGATTTGGTTCGTTTTGACCCAATGCATTCTCAACTTGAGAAGCATTTCCATTTAATTCAATATTCAATGTTTCAAGATCTGCTCCAACATAAGCTTCTGCTCTAACAAGTCTATCTGAAATAGCAGCGTTTGCTAAAGTTTCAACTGTAATTGTGAATAGTGCTTCATTTTGTGATGTTGTTATAGCAGTTGCACTGTTCCAACTCATAGCTAAAGCTCCATTTACGACAGATATGTTAGAATCGTCAATTGTCAATCCATTTCCTTCTATACTAATCACCTCTGAAATTCCTTCAAGTGTGAATTGGAATCCGTATACTTCATTGAAGTTTTCTGCAGAAATAGTGTACACTTGGTTGTTCCCAGCTTTAGTTTCATCTAAGTTCAATTTCAAAGCATTGTTGCTTCTTACATCTGTAGACTCTCCTAACAAGCTAGCTACTGCAGAACCGTTAACATCACCAATTTTTATGGCAGTGAAATCTTGGTTCAACATATCAGATTCTAAATCTGAAACCATTGATCCATCATCCATTGATGAATTCAATAATGTCCAACTATTGTTATTTGGCAATTCAGCAAAAAGTCCTAGAATTAATTTTCTCAATTGAATTAAATCTACTGCTGAAATATTGTCATCGTTGCTTGCATCTGCTGCAATCATTTTGAATTCTGAGTCTAATTCATTTAGACCTAAAATATGCTGTTGAATAAGAACAAGGTCAAGTGTAGTAACACCATTTAACCAATCGTCATTCTTAGCACCAGAAATCATGTAATCATTGTACATTGGGTTGAAAGCAAATAAGTACTCACCATTATTTCCAGTAACCGTTGATGTTGGGTATCCTGCTTGATCAGATGTCGCTGACATAGTTACACCTGGAATACCTTGTCCATCTTCTGAAGCTACTCTACCACCAATATTGGCAAATGCATCTCCACCGTTGTCTACCAATTTCAGGCTAACAATGGCTAGATCAAAGTTTCCACAAATATCCCATACATATACTGGAACTGGTAATAGACCACCTTTCTCTTCTTGAGTAACTAGGTCATCTTGGTTAAACACCATTGAACTAGAACCGATCGCTCCATTCCATTGTTCAGCATTTCCATTGTTGTAGTCACTCTGACTTGCAACACCATCATCATCATACCAAGGATCTTCTTCCGTAGGGTCTAACAATTGAGGAGGTACGTTGCTAGAGAACGTGTAGTATAAGAAATCTTCTGGACTACAATTATCGAAACTTCCGATATTGAAATCGCTTGCCCACAATTCTACACTACCATCTTCCATCAATGCTGAACCTAAGTTAATCATGTAAGGAGTTGGTTTCTTTTTATCTTCTATTGTGAAGAAACTAGTACCAGATGTTTCATTTCCACAACCATCAAGCACAGTCCATCTTACTCTGTGAGAAGAGCTACATCCATTTGGTAAACCATTTGGAAGTTCAATGTGTACACTCTCTCCAACTGACTCAAGATCAATTTTGAAAGATTCACCAGGGAAGAAATTAAATCCTTCTCCGATTTCGATTACGAATTCAGTTGGTGAAAGAATTTCAAAATTAACTGATGAATTTGAACTTGTACCACCAGATATATTGTGTCCTTCTGGGAATTCAAAATAGTATCTATCAACTGTACCTTCTTCTAATACTCTGAATAGAGGTCCATACAATGGATCGTCAGCAAGAGCAACAAGATCGAATGTTATACAGTTTGGATCTAAATCTATATCATAAAGGCCATTTAGGTAGCCAATGTATTCAACTTTATCTCTGATTATTGCAGCTTGAGCAAATGTATTTGCAGGTACTCCAAATAATTCCTCTACTGGAATTTCTTCACCATTGGTAGCAGCATCAGATTGAATTGTATTGTTAAGAACAACAGTTTCATCATATGCGATAGGCACTGCTGCTGATCCACCAGTTGGTGCTACGTAGAAGTCATCATCAGGAGCTAGGAATGAACTAAATGTGTAATCAATTTCCCAATCTGAATTCATATCTACTTCTACATTCCATTTCAACCAATCACTAGCGCATGCACCATTATCAGCTGCTGCAGCCCAAATAGCTATGTTGTCTCCAACACAGTCGGCATTTACAGCGAAACAAGTATCAGATACTGCAAGAACTGGTCTTTCTGTATCAATCAACTTAATCGTTTGAGTATGTGTATATAATCCAGGGATGAAGTTATCGTCTTCAGGATCTGTCTGGTCGTTAAGATCAGTATCATCAGCATCGTAATCACACCAGTTGATAACAGACCAATGGTTTAAAATTGTGAAACAAGCACCATCCTCAAAGTAGAAAGTATCACTTTCTAAGCTAGTTCCTGTTAATTCACACAATCTTTCAACTACTTCTGGTTCGTTTCCAGTAGGTTCAATACAATCAACTGTTTCGTCCTCAGGCCAGATAATTTCTAAGTCTCCATCTTCCGTATCTCTCATAATAATCCACTGTGTACAAGTCTTACCGCCACAATTCCAAGTTCTTTGAATAGCACCTCTTCTACAAGAAGGGTTGTAAGCAAGGATCTCTTCACCTACGAATGGAGGCTGATTTGCGCTTTTAGTTCTAAAGTTATCACTTGGATCTGTATCACAAGGAACATCGTTACAAGCTTGAGTTGCAAATGGTCTACCTGTAAGATCATAATCTAGGAAATCTTCATGGCATGAAAGCTCAATGTGCGGAGGACAAACTACGATTGGATCTAATTTATCTTCAACTCTTACTGAAGTCCATGATTCGTTGTAATTGTCACCAGCTGATCCAAATACACCATCGTTATCTGCATCATCCCATACTCTAAGAACTACATCATGAAATCCAAATGAATGTCCATCATCATCTATTTCAAGAGCATCCTCACAACAGAATAAAACAAATTCTCCGTTGTCTGTATCATCTACAGAATCATATGGATGTCCATCATTATTGAAAGTAGAGTTGCTTCCTGGATTACACCAGTCATTGGTTCCTGCTCTTCTTATTTCAAAATGAACGTCTGTACAACCATCATGACTAAAGTTATCTACATCTGCTGCAAATAGTTTAGCAATACCATCACCAAATTGAGTATTGGTAAGAGTTACTACTAAATTTTCTTTAGTAATTACTGTTGGTGCTGTATTATCAACAACCGTTACGAAGAATGTAAAGTTAGATACGTTTCCACAACAATCATAAGCATTATATGTAATCGGAGTTACTCCTAAAGGAAGTGTCGCAACACCATCCGAATTAGGTATACCAACTGGTACTGAGTAATCCCAAAATGCTTCTTTATCACAATCATCAAATAAGTGCTCAGGAGCAGGAACAGTATATTCTGCTTCACATGCCCAAGGATCTACGCTTACTTCATAGTTTGGTCCATTGACTTCAGGTCCGTTAACATCAACGGTCTTTATTACTTGTACGTATGTAATTGTCACGGCATTACACCAATCCAAAATACTCCAAGTACGAGCAGTTTTACTATTTCCAAAGCATTCTGAAGCACACGCTTCTGTTACTTGATCTTCATATACAGCATAAATGTTACAAATATTATTGTCTATTGGTTTTGGATGGAATCTTCCCGCCCAACCAGCAGTTACTACATATGGGTAAGCATATGGAATTCCTTCGTTGTGCTCAATGATCGTTGGAGTCTGAACATGATCGTCTCTATCTACTCCAGCTGGTCTTCCCGGTGTGTCAATATCAAATATTGCTGCAATATCAGCAGGACTTGTTCCAGAACCACATGGTAATTCTACCGTGTGTTCAGGAGTATAAAAGTCAAACAATGGTCTATCTGCAGTATTTGCAACAAAGATGTCAGGATATGCATCCCAAGCTCCATTAACAGTTTCACCTACTGAAGCAGTAGAAAGACCTTGAAAAAGGAATTCCTGCGAACAAGAAACGTTTTGCACATTTCCGTTAAAGTCAGTAAAAGTATATAGAATGTTTCTTGTAACTATTTCATCACCACAATTTGGACCTGGTGTAAATACCAATTGTACATCTGAAGGAGAAATATCTCCACAGTTGTCAGTTGCATTAGGAAAATCAGGCAAAACTTCATTGTTTCTGCCAGGAGCTTCCAATTCTAATAAATCCCATACTTCAAAACAATTGAAAGTACAGTTTGGATCAGGAGTGCCATCTGGTAAGAAAGCACTTTCGCAATCGCATTCAACAGATGGTAGGATCTTGTCTTCCAGACAGACAGTTCCCCAGCATGAGTTGCCGTTTGCGTTTAAAATAACATTGTAAGTTAGACATTGGCCAACATATGTACCTATGTAATTAGGATCATTTTCGTTGACAAGTTCAACAGGTATGTCGTTGATTCCAAGGATTTCTAGTGTGTATAATGTCTCATCGACATCATCACCTTCTAGAAATGCATCAATAGAAAGGTCGAGGATACCACAATTTTCATCAAGACTTATATTTACTTGGTCGTTACAACTTAAATTTTGAGCTGAGAGACTAGTATAGCAACATAAAAGAACAAGTGAAAAAAGTGTAAGTACACTTCTTTTCATGAGTTGAGTTTATTGGTTATTAATTGATTTCGTCGTAAAAAATTATGAACTAACTTTTAGCCCATAGCTTAGTGATTTCGATGTAAATATAAAATCATGTTTCTATCTATCGCAATTTTGAAGTAGCTATAAATTGTCACTAAAATTTCAAAAATTCCAGATAGAAAATTTCGATATATAAAATACTGACAATCAATTGATTACAAAAAATGGCTGATCATTTGGACACATTGTTAAAGTTTTACGTAACTATTTTGTTAACTAAAACAGAAACAAATGTAACTAACCAAAATGTGAGCATTTCTCGACAATTTTACCATCGAAAACAAACCCAATTTATTCTATTAAAATCATCTTTTTTGTCTCTGAAAATCCATCGGTTTTTAGCGTGTAAAACAAGACTCCACTAGCCCCTACTAATTCAGATTTTGTAATTTGAATTACGCCTTCCTCAAAAAGATCGGATTTGAAATAAACCGTTTTTCCATTGGTATCAAATATCCTCAAAGAAGCATTTCCAGCATTTTGTAAACCAAAATTGATCCTTGTTTCTGTCTGCCATGGATTAGGTTCATTCTGCATCAAATAGCTTTCATTCACACTTCCATTCACCAATTGAATATCGATCAAATCTAAATTCTCTCCTGTGTATGCTTCTGCAACAACAATATCATTGGTGATTGCTAATCCACTTTCTGAAGCTTTCTTAAGTTGGATAGAAAATATTTGACTTTCATTTAAACTTACCAATCTTTCTTGATTCCAGCTTATCGCCAAGTTGGTTCCATTGATAGCTACATTTGAATCATCAATTTTTATAACATCAGATGCAATTCCGATATACTCAGCAATATTTGCTTTAAGCGTAAACTGGAATCCTGCAATCTCATTAAAATTGTCAGATTTAAAAATTAGCTCAGTAATGCCATCTCCTAAATCAAGTTCCTCTATTTCGAGGTTTAGTTTTCCATTGCTTCTATTTTCAACTTGAACATTATCAATAAAAGTGACTGAATTATTAACATCCCCTACCTTGATACCAACAAAATCTTCTTGAGGCATATCATCTGTCAAATCAAAAAGATTGATCGTCTCATTAAATGGCCACGGTTGGTTTGAATTCATGGCTGACCCAGCATCCGTAAATCTCCAACTTTGATTGTTTGCTAACTCGTCATAAATTCCTAAAATCAATTTCCTCAATTGAATTAAATCAACAGCGGAAATACGTTCATCATTACTTGCGTCAGCAGCAATCATTTTATAAGGACTGTCCAATGGAGCAATGCCTAAGATATGTCTTTGAATTAAAACCAAATCCAGCGTAGATACTCCGTTTAACCAATCAAAATTCTTTGCTCCAGCAATTGTGTAATCCTGATTCATTTGATTGTAGTCAAACAAATATTCACCATTAGATGAAGTAACCACATTTAATGCAAATTCTCCTGAAGAAGCCGTCATGGTAACATCAGATACTCCCTTGCCATCTTCAGTCGCAACACGACCACCAATATTTGCAAGTGCATCTCCTCCATTGTCAACAAGTTTTAGATTCACAATGGCATTGTCTAAATTCCCACATTGATCCCATACATAAATGGAAACAGGCAATACCCCGCCATTTGCTTCTTGCTCATCCAAGTCATCTTGATTAAAAATCATTGAGCTAGAACCTGTTACTCCATTCCATGCTTCTGCATTTCCATTGTTATAGTCATTCTGACTTGCTAATCCATCTGCATCATACCATGGGTCTTCTTCTGAAGGGTCTATCAATTGGAATGGAACATTGGAAGAGAATGTAAAGTATAAATAATCTTGAGGAGAACAATTATCAAAACTACCTGCATCAAAATCGCTTGCCCACAATTCAACTTGGCCATTTTCCATAAGAGCCGTGCTTAAGTTCAACATATAAGGTGTAGGCTTCTTTTTGTCTTCAATGGTAAAAAAGCTAGTCCCTGAAGTTTCATTTCCACATCCATCAAGTGCAGTCCATCTCACTCTGTGACTTG
>CALFDU010000012.1 GCA_937950315.1 uncultured Saprospiraceae bacterium
AGTGGATTAAACGATGGAGCAGGAGCGGTAATCGTTGCATCAGAAGATGCAGTGAAGAAATACAATTTAAAACCATTGGCAAGAATTGTTTCTTCTGCGGTGGTTGGGGTAGAGCCACGCATCATGGGAATCGGTCCTGTAAAAGCAAGTTTAAAGGCGCTGGAAAAAGCGGGACTTACGCTGGATGATATCGGAATCATTGAATTGAATGAAGCCTTCTCGGCACAAAGTCTTGCATGTACCAGGGAGCTAGGTCTAGATGATAAAGACCCTAGAGTAAATCCAAATGGTGGAGCCATTGCTATCGGTCATCCACTGGGCGTATCGGGTACTAGAATTAGTTATAGTCTTGCGCTTGAGTTACACGAACAGGACAAGCGTTATGGATTGGCAACGATGTGCATCGGAGTAGGGCAGGGCTATGCGATGATCATTGAGAAAGTGTAATTGAGATTATTTAAATAAAATAAGTTCACATGGAAGAAGGCAAAGGCGGCAATTGGAAATTTGTACTTGGCTTGGCCATGGGTATCATTTTGTATAAGGTGATATTCGATATGATTATCCCGATGATGGCCAATTAAAAGAGGGCTCTACTCTGTTAGCAAAAGAACAAATACTGATACCCCCAAGCTAGATTTTTGTCCTCAAGTATTTTGGTTATCTCTTTTTGCTCTTCATGATTTGCCACGGCAATGACCACCAATGGATTTTCAATGCTATTTATTTCTGACTGGTCTTCAAGTATCCGACCGTAGATGTTTTTGCCTATTTTATTTTCGTTGTTGCTCAACCACCGAAATGCAACTTTATATTCGTTGAAGTGTGAAGCAATGGCTTTTCCTTTTTTTCCTGCTCCCCATAGCACCAAATTCTTTTTTTGACTCAATCCGAGTTTCACAAAGTAGTGACATTTAAGATCAAGGAACCGATTGTCAGAATAGTGCGGATCGTTTCTCGAGGTGCGATCATCATAGTCACGCCAGAAATGTAGTACCTTATCGGAAGCAATGGGCTTGAGTCCCGCTTGATAAAACCGGAAGCATAAATCATAATCTTCTGGCCAATATGCTGAATCATAGGCACCTGCTTTTTCAAAATCATAGCGATGCACCATCCAACATGGTGATGGAATCACACATTCTTTGTACAAGTCCTTCCAGTTGTCCCCTTGGCTGATTAATTTATTTAACCAAGCTGCATATTTTTTATATCCGTCCCCAAGTTTGTTTTCAGAAAAGTATTCAACTTGGCCCAAGGCGATATGACCGATGCTGTAATCAATGAGTTGAGCTCTCATGGTTTCAAGTTTGTGTTCTGCCATCAGGTCATCGGCATCCATCCTTGTCACAAATCCTCCAGATGTATTTTTATAAGCCAGGCGCAACGCTTCGATAATTCCTTTTCCTTGATTGTGTAATACTTTTATCCGCTCATCTTTTTTTGCATACTCTTCCAAGATGCTGACTGTATCATCACTTGAGTGATCGTTTACAGCAATCAATTCCCATTCGGTATAAGATTGTTTTAATATCGAATCAAGGCATTCGTTTAGATAAGGCCCTGCATTTTTTACAGGCATGGTAATGCTTACCAGATTTTTATTTTCTGCTTGCTTCACTATAGTTTGTATGCTTTTTTCGCATTTGCAATTTGATCAGCTTCATGTGTCGTGTCAGGGTAAAGCATATAACTCGGCGCCAAAATTTCTTTCGCAGATGTGAGTGTGATTTTTGTAATACTGTTGAATGGAAATTTGTCTCCTGTCATTTTGTAAAGCGGCGCTTTTAATTGTTCAAATTCGTTGTGACCCTTGCTTATAATCTCAGCGGTACCTTTTAGTTGATACCCTTTTTGGATTAATATATCTAGTACGCTTACGCAAATGTTGGGGTTGGATTCAATATTGCGGACGCTGTTGGGCGAAGCGATATTGGCGATTAAAAAATAACCATCATCGGACAAACAAAATATCTCTTTCGGGGATACATTGGGGATGTGATCGACGGACGAAGTTGCTAGCCAGCAAAGCACAGTATTGTCGATCATTTTCTTGATTGCCGGGGTTATCTTCATGCGGTATTCTTTTGGTTCAAAGATACATACAAAATCAAACAGCCAAAGATATGGTTGGTGGATAAGGCTGTTCAATTGGTGGATAGATGTTGTTGTATTTTTGGCTTGATAAATTTGGCGAAAGGCTATTCTTTAAGTTTTTAAAATTTATACCTGCTGCTTGATATCAAAAAAAACGCTTTATTACTTTATTGAATTACCAATATAAAATCCAAGATATCTGTATGTGGAATCCTAATCCAAAAAACGAACCTGCTGCATTTTTAAGGTAATTGTGCGGTTTTTGTGATTAAGTATGACATTTGTTCCTCATCAACTTGACGCAGAATGACCCTTTTTGTGGCTAAAAGAAGGAAATTTACTAGCCAAAGGTCAGCATAAATACGTTTTAAGAAGAATTTAATAGAATACATTAAAGATAATCTATATATGATTGAGCATTTTCAATGGATGTGTGTTAACTTTGTGCAGATTTTGATTCCAAATAGAAATGCTTATAAAATGAAAAAGATAATATTATTTTCCCTTGTAGTATTTTTTGCAGCTTGCAAAGGAGATACAACCACAGCCGATACAGCAGCTGATACCACAGCTGCGCCAAAAGTAACAACCAAAGCGCCAGCCGCAAAAGCACCGACAGCAACTGCGACGGCTGCAACCAGACCAGCAACCCCTGCAAAACCTACGGCTGCAGACTTGGGAGACTACAAACCAAAGAACGAAGGATGGTATGTTTTGCTTGATGAAGCATTTGAAGAATCAAAGAAAACTGGAAAACCAATTATGGCCAACTTTACTGGTAGTGACTGGTGTGGATGGTGTAAGAGATTGGATAAGTCTGTATTTCACCAACCTGGTTTTGACAAGTGGGCGGATGACAATGTAGTACTTCTAGAATTGGATTTTCCAAGACGTTTTAGAGTGCCAGATGTAGTAGCGCAGCAGAATAGAGGATTACAACAATCATTTGGTGTAAGAGGATATCCAACAGTATGGTTGTTTGATCTTGACAAAGATCCTGAAGGAAAATTCAATATTTCTGCTTTGGGTAAAACAGGTTACACCAAAACATTGGATGAATTTAAAAACGTAATGGGCGGTTATATCTCACAAAGAGGATAAGACCCAAACAAAGATAAATTTGAAAAAAGCTGATCATGATACCAGAAGGTATATTGATCAGCTTTTTTTATTTGCGCAAGCGAACGATATCCACTCATCCTTAGTAGCTTAAGTATTAAAAAAAAGAGATATATTTAAAGCCAAATATTGTTCAATGTTTAATACCATAAGGGCTATTAGTAAATTAGTATTGGTAATAGCTTTTTTAAATGTTTTTGCTTTCTCCGTCTACCATGTCAACAATGGTGGGACTAAACTTGGACCCTTAACCAAACCTCTTCAGTCATTCTCACAATTCCCCAAATTGGTCATGGGTGTATTCAGAGAAATTGCACTTCCTTCTAGATTGATCAAAGCCAATCCAAGCATAGAAATGGTCAACAAATTAGACTACGATCTTTATGGCTTACATGCACATTTTGAAGATCAAGAATGGAAAATCGATTTGCGCAATTTTAAAGATGATCAATTGGTTCATCAGTGGTCCTTGAACAAATCAAATTACAACAATTCAACGGGAACACTTTTTTCGCATTCCGAACCCATCGCGCCGATACTTTTGGCCAACAAGAACTTGATCTTGAATAATCACGAAACGAAAAATCTATATCGCCTCGATGCAGATTCCAAAGTTTTGTGGCACAATAAGGATTATCAATACCATCATTCAATCAGTCTAGCAGCGGATGGAAATGTATGGGGATGCACAAGAAAGTTGGTCTCCTTAAAAAACAATCTGCGATATTGGGATAATCACATCACCAAAGTGGATATCGAAACAGGAAAGACCTTGAGTCATCAATCCATATCTGAAATTTTGATTGAAAACGGAATGGAGTATTTGATTCATGGATTTGGAAATGAGGTGTATGAACAAGGAACCGATCCACTGCATCACAATGAGATTGAGCCTGTATTGCAGGATGGTCCGTATTGGAAAAAAGGAGATTTGTTTTTGAGTTTTAGACATCGCTCTATGATTATTTTATATCGTCCATCTACCAATAAAGTGATAAGACTGATACATGGGCCATTCATCAATGCGCACGATGTAGATATACAATCAGACTCGACGATTACGGTTTTCAATAATAATATTTCTAGTTTGGCAAACTTGACAATAGAAGATAAGAATTTTGGTCAAGCGGATGAGCTTTCGGATATGTTGTCTGATTTGAATGTGCATGCTGGCGTGGTGGAATATAATTTTGCAGATACTACTTTTAGAGATGTACATGCAGAACACTTTGCAGCGCAAAAAATATTTACGCCCACGCAAGGACTCCATGAGTTTATTTCAAATGGAGATTTGTTTGTTGAAAATTATAAGGCAGGCCTTATCTATATTTTTAATGAACAAGGGCTCGTTTTTAAATCGTATGCCAATAAAGTGTCCGAAGGAGGAGTAGAACCTCCTCACTGGACAAGAATTTATGAATCAATAGATTTTACAAACTAAGAATACAATGATGCACTTATACATAGGACCTGGGATCGGCGCGGTAACAATCGTTATTGTGGCACTTATTCTACTTATTGTTCTTGCTAGTTTGGCAATTGTTTTCATCCGACCAATTAAAAAGTTTTTTGGCAAAGGGAAAAACCCGGAGAATGACGCTTAGTGTTTATCACTTACTAGTTCTATTGGGAACAATACTTTTTTGCCTTGGATTAAAATACATCTTAGCAAAGCCATTCTATAAACTTTCTGTTCGTTCGGTTAGGCAATTGGATATCATCATGGACAATGCCACGGATGAAGACGAAAAGGATGTGCTCATTTTGAAAAACTTGTTGGGTTTACTAAAGATGTTTTTTCTTGTTTTTTTCTTAATGATTTTCATCATTTTCTTGGCGACCATCCCTGTACTTATTTACAAATGGATCAAGCCTGATCTGGTGGTGGATACCAGTTCGATGTATTTTTATGGGAGTATGTTTGTGGGAAGTTTTGTTATTCTTTTTCTAAAGGATAAAGCGGACTATTCATACTGGTCCAAATTGCTACATACGATCATTCTTGATAACTATAATGTCGGGAAATATTTGTTTAAAAAGGATAAGAAAAAATTAAAGAACCAATCTACAGGCAAGGATGAAGAATTTGTGATCGTAAGCGGATTGGCTAGGGCAGGGACGACGGCGCTCGCAAGAATGATCTACACACCAGAAATTTTCCACTCTACCAAATATGCCAACATGCCGTTCATCTTGGCACCAAAGTTTTGGAAAAGATTTTATAATCCCAAGAATGCCAAAGAGAAAAAAAGAGCACATGGAGACAATGTGATGCACAGCGAGACATCCATCGAAGCTATGGAGGAATATTTTTTTAAGTCTCATCTGAATGATCGCTACATAAAGGGCGAGTCATTGTTGAAGCATGACATAGACTCTAGCACCTACGATGAATATCTAAAGTTCCAAGCATTGTTTGCCGAGAATGAAAAAGAAACCCGCTTTCTTGTCAAGAACAACAATTTGATTTTACGCCTAGAAAGTTTGCGCCAATACAACAAGCAGTTTAAAGTGATATTGATGTTTAGGAATCCTGTTGATCATGCAAAGTCATTGTTGAATCAACACTTGAATTTTATCAAGCAACAGAAGGAGGATCCGTTTACGCTTAAGTATATGGATTGGCTAGGCCACCATGAGTTTGGCTTACATCAAAAATATTTTGATTTGAATGGAGGGGTAGACTTTTCAAAGTATGATAAAACTATGCTCTCTTACTGGTTGTTAAGTTGGTTGAATTATTATGAGCATCTGCTCACCTTACTTCCAGATGACAACATTATTTTGGTAGAGTATCAGGATTTATTATCCAGCCCTAATCCATTAAAAGAAGCATTGGCATCCAAACTTGGAGTTGCTCTTGGCAAAGATAAAATAGCTGCTTTTAATGCGGCCAAATATAGCAATGCCACACCAGAAGAAGGGATGAATCTTGATGTAGTTTATCAAGACAGAATCAAAGAAGTTTTTGCCAAGCTACAAGACAAGAAGTTGGCCATTGATGCTGGCTAACTACTTTTGTTTTTTCAAACTGACCAATTCGATAGATCCAGTTCGGTTCATTTCAAAATTCATTTCGTCGGTGCTTAAGCTGGTAATCTTTACTTTCTTTTCTGCTTGACCGTCTTCTACTGTATGAAGGAATTCTCCAGCGATCCAATATTTTCCATTTTCTTTTTCAGAGCCATAATCGATCGTATATCGTCCATCACCCTTGAATGAAAATGCCATTTTGTTGGAAATTTTTTTATTCGTTTTCTGCTCTACCCAACTTGTTGTATTCCAATCTCCATGCAATAGCATTTCATCAAATTTATCATTTGCGCAAGCGATACAAAATAGAAGACATGTCATCAAACAAAGATTCTTGAACATAGTTAGGTTTTTTAATGAAGAAAGAAATAAATCAATAAGTTGTTGAAAGCTGCATCTGACACAATTGTGTATATTCGTAAACTGATCGATCTTTAGATATGAATATAGGGAAAATAATTATTGTTATTGGTGTTTCAGGCGTTGGCAAGACTACGATTGCTCAAAATCTCGGTAAACAACTTGGATTACCGTTTATCGATGCTGATGATTTTCACCCAATGCAGAATATCAAAAAGATGGAATCAGGCTCCCCTCTGAATGATGATGACCGCAAGCCTTGGTTGGAAAAAATCAATGTAGCGTTGAATGAATACAAATCCACTACGGGTGTAGTGCTAGCTTGTTCTGCCTTAAAAGAAAGTTATCGAAAATTGTTGGGAAAAGATCTGGGTTCAGCAATCCACTGGGTTGTGTTGAGTGGTTCTTTCGAACTCATTAAAAATAGAATGGAATCAAGAAATCACTTTATGCCAAGTGATCTTTTGAAGTCTCAGTTTGATACTTGGGAAGAACCAGATTATGGAATGAAAGTGGATGTTAGCCATAGTCCAGAAGTGATTGTTGACTTCGTTAATGAAAAAATAAATATGAAAGGAAAAGCTGAAATTGGTCTTATTGGATTGGGTGTGATGGGAAAAAGTTTGAGTAGGAATATTGCAGGAAAAGGTTTTGCGATTAGTGTTTTCAATCGTCATGTTGATGGACAAGAAGTTGATGTTGCTAAGTTGTTTGCAGCGGAACACGAGGAAATGAATCCTGAACTTGCATTCGACGACTTGAGTGCTTTTGTTGAATCATTGGCTGCACCAAAAACAGTTTTTTTGATGGTAAATGCCGGAGCAGCAGTTGATGCAGTAATTGAGGGATTGTGTGAGCACTTGTCTGATGGTGATGTGATCATTGACGGAGGGAATTCTCATTTCAAAGACACAGAAAGGCGATTTCATGCATTGAAGGAAAAAGGGATACAATTTATTGGGACAGGTGTTTCTGGAGGCGAAGAAGGAGCATTGAAGGGTCCTTCAATTATGCCAGGTGGATCGAGTCAAGCATTTGATTCGGTGGGTCCGATATTGAAAGCCATTGCGGCAAAAGATTCTGCGGGAACCGATTGTTGTGCGTTCATTGGAAAGGGAGGATCTGGGCATTTTGTCAAGATGGTACACAATGGAATTGAATACGCGGAGATGCAATTGATTGCCGAAGTATATGCTGTCTTGCGCTATGGAATGTCAAAAACGCCGGCAGAAATTTCTGCAATTTTTTCAGATTGGATGAAGACGGATGTGACGAGTTATCTTCTTGAGATTACAGCCGATATCCTACAGAAAAAGGAAGGCGAAAAGTACTTAATCGATCTTATTTTGGATAAGGCTGGCAACAAAGGAACAGGCAGCTGGACAACGATTGCTGCATGCGAATTGGGTGTTGCGATTCCTACTATGACGGCGGCATTGTTTGCCCGGTATCAATCGTCTCAATTGGATATGAGGTTGAAGGCTTCAGAAATCTATGCTTCCGCAAATGTTGATATTGCTTTCGATTTGGGTAAGCTGAAAGCGGCTTACCAGATGGCTCGCATTGTCAATCACCATCAGGGATATGATCTTATAGCAACTGCATCAGAACATTATGGATGGGATATCAATTACGATGACTTATCTAGAATTTGGACCAATGGATGTATTATTAGATCAAGACTGATGGAAGCCATTTCCAAAGCAAAATTGGAGCAAGGAAATATATTAATGAATCCTAAGCTCAATGCAGAAGTGTTGGTATCACGTGGTGCATTGAATGATTTATCGGCGGTATTGTCCAAAACAAATATATCCGCACCGTGTATGTTGAGTGCATTGAGTTATCTGAATGGGTATGTTGAGAAGCGGTCATTGGCACATATTATTCAGGCGCAGCGAGATTATTTTGGTGCGCACACCTACGAGCGTGTTGATGCGCCTAGGGGGGAGAAATTTCACACAAACTGGTTATCATGAGTTCATTACTATTAGCGGTATTTTTTGGTGTTACCTTATTGTTGTTTTTGATACTTTGGTTGAGATGGCCAGCTTTTATTTCACTATTGGTGGCAAGTATTGCTGTTGGGCTGATTGCAGGATTAAGTGGCGCTGAAGTTATTGACACAGTAAAGAATGGTATGGGGTCTACCTTGGGCTTTGTAGCGACAGTTGTAGGATTGGGTGCCATGTTTGGAGGGATACTGGAGTTGTCGGGAGGTGCCAAATCAATAGCGCATCATTTGCTAAAAGCATTTGGTGAAAAGCGATCAGGAATGTCTCTGGGATTGACGGGATTTCTTGTAGCCATCCCAGTATTTTTTGATGTAGCTTTTATCATATTGATTCCAGTAATATATGCACTGCAAAGAAGTACGGGTAGATCGCTACTGCATTTTGCAATTCCATTGTTGTCTGGACTTGCAGTGACACATTCATTTATACCACCAACTCCTGGTCCGATCGCAGTAGCAGAAATCCTTGGTGCCAATTTGGGATGGGTGATGCTAGCGGGAATCATTGCTGGTGTTCCGACCATGTTGTTGAGCGGAGTGGTATTTGGAAAATTTATAGGAAATAAGATACACCTTGTTGCGCCAGAATCTGATGGAGCTGAGATTGAAGACTTAAAAACAGTTTTGCCTAGTTTTTATAAAATTCTTTTGATCATTGCATTGCCCATTTTTTTGATCGTATTAAACACGTTAACATCGAGTGGATTTTTGCCCATTTCGAGCGAAAAGATAAAAGACATTATTAGCTTAATTGGTCATCCTTTTGTTGCCTTAATCATTGCCAACATCATCGCTTGGTATGCACTTGGGAAAGATGGTGGATATACAACAGACCAATTGTTAGATGTAAGTAGTAAGTCTTTAAAGCCTGCAGGTATTATTATTTTGCTGACGGGTGCTGGAGGAGTTTTTAAGCAAGTTTTGGTGGATACGAATGCAGGGAGAATGATGGCAGAATCTTTGGCGGATATAGGAATGCCGGTAATTATTTTTGCCTTTTTGGCAGCAGCGATGGTAAGGGTAATACAAGGTTCCGCAACTGTTGCCATGATAACTGCAGCTGGCTTGGTGTATCCTTTTATCAATGGCCAAGGTTATTCTGGAATGGAGATGGCAGCCATCGTAATAGCTATTGCTTCAGGAGCGTCAATTTTTTCTCATGTCAACGACAGTGGATTTTGGTTGGTGAAGGAATATCTCGGTATGACAGAAAAACAAACCTTCAGGTCATGGACAGTCATGACAGGAATATTGGCATTTACCGGCTTTGCTATCTCCAGCATTATTTTTGCCTTCTCGTAACTGTCTGCATTGGAATCATCCGATAGTATTACAAAGGTTATATTTGTAATAAAAAAACAATGTCGCAGAAATCTTATACTTTGATTGGTGCTGGAATCATGAGCGCCACCTTGGGTGTTTTCTTGAAAGAATTGGAGCCGGATGCCCAGATAACGATATATGAAAGATTGGACAAGGTCGGTGCGGAAAGTTCTGATGCTTGGAACAACGCTGGCACTGGACATTCAGCTTTTTGCGAATTGAATTACACGCCTCCCAAGGAAGATGGTACGGTTGATATATCAAAAGCATTGAAAATAAGTCAGGCATTTGAAGTATCTAAGCAGCTGTGGGCTTACCTTCAGAAATCCGGAAAAATTAGAACGGAAAGCCCGTTCATCAATGACATCGATCACATGTCATTTGTGTGGGGTGATGAAAATATAAAGTTTCTCCAACAACGCCATAAGCAGATGACCCAATATGGGATGTTTGAAGATATGGACTACTCTGAAAGTCATGAAGAAATTGCTGAATGGATTCCTTTGATGATGAAAGGAAGAGACAGGTCAGAGAAGATTGCTGCTACACGAATGGTGATTGGGACCGATGTCAATTTTGGTGCGATTACAAGATCAATGATTAGATATTTACAGACGCAAGATGGAGTGAAAGTATATCTTGGGCATGAGGTCGATGACATTACGAGGAAAGATGATGGAAAGTGGAAAGTAGATGTGACCGACCTGAATGAGGATGTAGAAAAATCCAATGATGCGGATTTTGTATTTGTAGGAGCAGGAGGTGGTGCTTTATTGCTATTGGAAAAATCAGATATTCCTGAAGGAAGAGGTTATGGAGGTTTTCCGGTAAGTGGCCAATTTTTGATATGTAAAAATCCAGAAGTTGTCACAAAGCACGAAGCGAAAGTATATGGTAAAGCGGCCCAAGGTTCGCCACCGATGTCCGTTCCGCATCTAGACACAAGAATGCTAAATGGCGTGCGTTCATTGTTGTTTGGCCCTTACGCTGCATTCTCTACCAAGTTTTTGAAGAATGGATCGTACATGGATTTGCCGTTGTCCATCGAGGTGCATAATATTTGGCCGATGCTTTCTGCAGGTTTTCAAAATATTAATTTAACCAAGTATTTGATCGAACAAGTTTTCCAGTCACCAGAAGATAGATTTGAAGCACTGCAAAAATATTATCCAGATGCTAAAATGGAAGATTGGGAATTGATAACCGCAGGGCAACGCGTTCAAATTATCAAAAAAGACAAAGAAGAAGGTGGAGTTTTGAAGTTTGGAACAGAGATCGTATCATCCGAAGACAAATCTTTGGCAGCACTTTTGGGTGCTTCACCTGGGGCATCAACTTCTGTATCAATTATGATAGATGTCTTGAATACTTGCTTTCCAGAACAAATGAAATCTCAGTCTTGGAATGACAAATTAAAAGAAATGATTCCTTCTTATGGACAATCCTTGATAGAAGATAGAGAGCTATGTCTTTCTACGAGAGCGTATACAACAGCCATATTAAAGTTGGAAGATATTTCTTAAAATTCTCTTTGAATTTTATCAAGTAAATTGGTTCAATTGGTTAACCTTATTATTGATATGGTTATGATTTGGGAAATGTTATATTTGGAAAAATAATAATTGCGAGAAGATGAGACAGAATTTTATAAGCTTATTGTCAGCCGGTTTAATCCTTACGGCTTGTTGTTTTTTGATTGGTTGCGAGAATACCAATTCAACCAATTCTTCTACTAAGGAAACCAAAGATATTACCTACCCAAGTGATGTGATTCCATTTTTTCAACATTGGAAGTTGATCATGGGTGATGGATCCAATGCAGGAATTCCCCTTGATCTTGAAAACAAAGATTTCTTTTATACGACCAATGATGGTAAAGATGATTGGGTTGTTTTCAAAACACCCAATGCAGGAAACACCCATGGTACTTCAAGTAATACAAGAACGGAATTGGCCCAATTAAAAAAGTGGTCTCCGACGACGTATGGTAAATTGAATGCTACATTGAAGGTGATGAATGTCTCTGCTACAGGTGATGAAAGAGTTGCTTCTACCCATTCTGTTGTAGTAGGACAAATCCACGGGGCTGATGGTCATGAGAACGAACCATTAAAAATCTATTATAAGAAATTCCCAGGCCACGAAAAAGGATCTGTTTTTTGGAACTATGAAATCAATACTGCTGGAGATGATAATTCTGGCAGATGGGATTATTCCTATCCAGTGTGGGGTTATGACTTTTCTGTCGTTGGTCCAGGCGAAAATACGGAGCCTCCGGAACCAGAAGATGGGATCGCTTTAGGTGAAGAATGGAGTTATGAAGTAGATGTGAAAGATGGAATCATGAATCTGACTTTTACAAGCGAAGGACATGAAACCAAAACATTTACCAAGAATCTGATTAAGTCTGAATATACCAAGCCATCTGACATGCCAGAACAAGTAAGGAGATTATTTGTGCCAATAGGACAAGATGGAGTAGAGCGTGAAAATGCATATGCAGGTGAAGGGATCTTTTTTAAATTAGGTTGCTACAATCAAACAAATGGGAAAGATCCTGCTGTGAATAGAGTTTGGTGTAACGGAGCAGAAACACATGGTGGAGATCTTAAAAAACAATATGCCGACAAAAACTATGCGGAGGTTTGGTTTAAGTCAGCAAGCATAGAGGTAAGCAAAGATGCCATTTCCAATGAAGGATATTTTGCAGCCAATGATGGTTTAAGTAAAAAAACAGTTTACCCACACGAGGTGATTCCGTTTATGGATAAGTTTAAAATCCTATTGGGTGATGGAACACACGTTGAAGATTTGGTTGAATATGAAAACAAAGACTTCTTCTACACAGTTATTGATGGAACTAGAAGATGGGTTGCTTATAAAACTCCAAACTCTGGAGTGACGTCAAAAAATTCTAGCAACACAAGAACGGAGTTACATGAAAAGCGAGAATGGACACCAGAAGAAGGAGGCAATTTGACTGGAACATGTAAAGTAATGCATGTGTCTACTTCTGGTGATGCCAGAGTAGCTGCTTCATATTCTACTGTGGTTGGTCAGATCCATAGCGGTGAAGGTCATGAGAACGAACCGTTTAAATTGTTCTACAAAAAATTTCCAGGTCATGAAAAGGGATCTGTATTTTGGAATTATGAAATCAATACCGAGGGAGAAAATTCTAAGCGATGGGATTATTCATCTGCTATCTGGGGTTACGACATGTCGGTGATAGGGTCTTCTAAAGATGAATATCCTCCAGAACCAGAAGATGGAATTTTGTTGGGTGAGGAATTTAGTTATGAAGTAAATGTTTACAAAGGCATCATGTATCTAACTTTTAAGAGCGATGGTCATGAAACGAAAACATTTACCAAAAACCTTGTAAAATCAGAATACACAGACAGAGCAAGTATACCAAAGCAAGTGATGAATTTATTTGCACCAATTGGCCAAGATGGAACTGAGCAAGCCAAGGCTTATAGCGGTGAGTTGAATTACTTCAAGCAAGGAGCCTATAATCAGACCAACGGCAAAGATCCAGAGAGTAATATGGTTTGGTGTGCAGGAGCTGAAACCTATGGAGGAGATATCGCCAAGCAATATGCCAATGGCGATTATACAGAAGTATGGTTTATCAATTCGACAGTAGGTCCTGCTGTTGCGCCGAAGTAAGTTTTTAAAAAATATATAATAGTAAAGTCCTTCTAATTTTGTAACTCGCAAATTAGAAGGACTTTTTTTTGATGGTCAGTAAAAATTTAGAATATGGGATTTAATATTGCAGGATTGGTAATCAATCAGAATTATGAAAAGGATATTAAGAAATTAAGTAGAGATCTTAAATGGGGAATTGAAATAATTGAAGAGGTTGATTTTGAAACTGCTTCGGCAAATTGGACTCCCGAAGGTGAATTTCGTTTGCACTTTACTGACAAAGCAACAATGATATTCTTTCCTCATGAATGGGTTGCCGATCAAAGCCGATCCAAAAATGTAGATACTTTAAACTATGCTTATTCAGCAACCAGCATGGCTTTTCAAGTTGATTTGTTTAAGTCAAATAAATTGGTTCGATCAATCATGGAGTATAATGGTGAAAAACAAATGGAATTTGGAGAGCCATTAGATCTTGAAAAAGAACACCAAACGGCAGATGGGCTAACGTTTGCTCTCATTGATGAATTATTGGGTGATGGTTTTGGTTCTATTGATTTAGATGAGAAATCCTATCGGTGCAAAAAGATCAAATACGTTGAAACTGATCAAAGAGAAATTGATAAAGAAAAGATGAAGTCCGCGTTAAAAAAATCTCCAGGTTTACAGCAGTTGCTAAAGGATGAAATGGCAAAAAAACAATCACCTCAAAAAATAGATAGAGTGGATAAGAAAATGAGTGGAGTGAAAAAATGGTGGGAGTTTTGGAAATGAAGAGATTAAGAATAATCCATTGGTAAAGTGAAAACAGATAATAAATGAAGACAGCAATACATCGATTTTCAAATGTAATAAAAGATGGAATAGGTCCTATCTTGAAGGATAATGGATTTAAAAGGCAAAGACAAAACTTTTTTAGACAAATAGGAGAAATCGGCCATGCTGTTAATATTCAAAAGGATAAAAGAAACACAAAAGATGAAATCAAATTCACAATAAATGTTGGAATCTTTTATAGTAAGTATTGGCTCGCGGAACTTGATTTTACCAATTCAAAGAACCTACCTGTATTTCCAAAAGAAAGCGAATCAATCATTAGAGAACGCATTGGCGAACTTAAATTTGGGGAAGATTATTGGTACTCAATAGAATCACAAAGAATAGAAAGAAAACTAATTAAAGATGTGGAACAAGATATTAAAGAATATATTTTACCTTTTTTCAATGGCATTGACACAACTGAAAAATTGATAAAATATCTCGAATCTAATCCAGCTATTTTTAGCAATGATTATAAATTACTCATAGTTCTTGCAGAAGAAGGATTATTTAAAGAAGCTCAAATTATGTTCAATAAAATCATGCAGAAATGTCCCAAAAGATATATTGAAAATATGGAAGAAAAGAGGATGAAATATCACCTAAAGAATGAAGACATTACGAAAAAATGAAATCAAAATCTTTGATGTCTGACAAGTAAAAACACATTTGACGAAAGTCTATACCTACCTCTTTTTCCTTTTGTTTGTCTTGAAGTGCACCTTCTTCTTTGACCTTGCCTTAAGCGCCGCTTTTTTATTTTGTTTGCGATGCTCGCCCAAAATCTTTTCTACAAGATCCTGTCTGCCTAGTTTTTCTAGTTTGGCCTTGATCTGCTTTCTGTTTTCTCCTTTGTACCAGAAGAAAAACTGGTGCTGATTTTTCTTTTCTTTCTGACTTTTCGCCGTGTATACTTCACGCAGCGTGTATGGATGCAAGCCTGTGTAGTAAATGATGGTTGCAACCGTCATTGGCGTAGGAGTAAAATCCTGCACTTGTTCAAGTTTGAATCCAAGCTCTTTTGTATCACCAGCAAGATTCGCCATGTCCTCTTCTTCGCAACCTGGATGGCTTGAAATAAAATAAGGGATTAGTGGTTGTTTCAATCCGTGCTTTCGGTTATAAAAATCAAACTTCTTTTTAAATTCTCGGAAGTGCTTGAAGGACGGTTTTCTCATGACACGCAAAGTGTTCTCAGAAGAATGCTCTGGCGCTACTTTCAATCTTCCACTTACGTGATTGCACACCACCTGTTCCATATATTCATCCAATGATCCATCGTGATTTTTATTGTAAGACTCAGTAAGTAAGTCATATCGAATCCCACTACTCACAAATGCTTTTTTGACCTTGGGATTTGCATCTACCTTCTTATAGATTTCCGTCATCGGCGTATGCGATGTATCAAGATTGCTACATATTACAGGGTGAATACAAGATGGAGCCACACAACGATCACAGATCGACTGTACTTTTCCTTTCATTTTGTACATGTTGGCCGACGGACCACCGAGATCACTGATATAACCTTTGAAGTCAGGCATTTTTGTAATCGTCTCGACTTCTTTCAGTATAGATTCTTCGGATCTACTTGCAATAAATTTTCCTTGGTGCGCAGAAATCGTACAGAAGCTACATCCGCCAAAACACCCTCTGTGCATGTTGACTGAAAATCTTATCATCTCATAAGCTGGAATAGATCCACGCTTGTTGTATTTTGGATGAGGCATCCTCGTATAAGGCAAATCAAATGAAGTGTCAATCTCGTTCTCCGTCATCGGCGGGTAGGGTGGATTGACAACAAGAAACTTACCCTTTGTTTTTTGTATCAGTCGATCTGCCTGAACCTTGTTCGACTCTTTTTCTATATGTTTAAAATTGGCAGCAAACAATTTCTTGTTTCTTAGACAAGTTTCATGCGAAGCCAAAAAGATAGACGGTCTATCATACTCAGGAATATCTTCTTCTTTCTGCACCAAGTAGGCAGTCTGAAGTACATCTTGAATTTCCGACATTTTTTCTCCAGCCAACATTCTACGGATAATCTGTCGTAGAGGCATTTCTCCCATTCCATATACCAACATGTCTGCACCTGTGTCCTCAAGAATCGTCGGATGTAATTTGTTGTTCCAGTAATCATAATGTGTAACTCTTCTGAGAGAAGCTTCAATACCACCGATAAGGACAGGCACATCTGGATATAATTCTTTCAATATTTTGGAGTATACAGTCGTGGCATAATCCGGCCGATAGCCAGCTTCACCGCCTGGCGTGTATGCGTCCGTAGATCTTCTTCTTCTGGAAGCGGTGTAGTGGTTGACCATTGAATCCATACAACCCGATGTGACACCAAAAAATAATTTTGGAGCGCCGAGCTTTTTGAAATCTCTTAGGTCGTCTCGCCAGTTTGGCTGTGGTATGATGGCCACCTTCAATCCCTCGCTTTCGATGATCCTGCCGATAACTGCCGAACCAAAAGCCGGGTGGTCAACGTAGGCGTCTCCGGAAATAATGATCACGTCAAGCTGGTCCCAGCCTCTTGCTAGTACTTCCTTTTTGTTGATGGGCATCCATCGCGACAAGTCATTATTGAAATCCATGGCGTAAAGATATGTATAATTGAAACATGGTATGGCGCTAAATGTTTGATACTATCCCGCTTTTATCGATTATCCACGTGATGTCTTTGTCTATTTTCTCGCTTACGCAAATATTTAGATATGTAATCAATTCATTATCTGCATGCTAGACTGGCTTTGATGCTCCATTAGATTTCATGAATTCTAACCTTCTTCTTTTTAAGTTTGGTGTTGTTTACCAGCGGAATGAGCGTTTTAAGTTTGTTTTTATGCACTGCAACAAATGCACAGTCTGTTTTTAGCTCAATATGACCCACTTCATCCCTTTCCATTTTACCTTGTTTGAACAATAGACCGGCGATATCTCCCTTGGAGATTTTGTCCTTTCTTCCTCCCGATATAAACAGTGTGATCCAAGGCGATGATTTCAAATAGGGTGCTGGTTCAACCTCCTCTACCTCATCAATTTTAATAAAATCTGGTAAATCTTCTCTTATGTAATGAAGTACATATGCAGTTCCTTCTTTGTGCATTCTTGCTGTCCGACCATTTCTATGGGTAAATTCTTTTTCATGTACTGGGAGGTGGTAGTGAATGATGAATTTTATCTCCGGTACATCAAGTCCCCTTGCTGCAAGATCAGTTGCCAGTAGCAATTGATGGGTTCCATTTCTGAACTTGATCAATGCCCGTTCGCGATCCGTTTGCTCAAGTCCTCCATAAAAACATCCGTGGTCAATATCAAACTCGTTAAGATGATCACTGATTCTTTGAATACTGTCTTTGAAATTGCAAAAAATAATGCCTGGCTTGTTGCCAATGTGCTTTAGTAGATCTACCAAGCTATCTAGCTTGTCCTTGATGGGCGATTCCACTCTTTTTAAATCAAGAGATGCTTTGTGTTCAGAAAGACAGTCGATGACAACTGGATTTGTGATTTGGACAAACTCTGGGATATCTGGTTCATTGGTGGCCGAGGTAAGAATCTTTTTTTCAACATCGGGAACATGCTCACAGATATCTATCATATCATCATCAAATCCAATCTCAAGGGACTTGTCAAATTCATCCAATACCAAAAATTTAATTTTGTCGGTACCAAATGTATTTCTTCTCAGGTGATCAGCAATTCTTCCAGGCGTACCAACGATGATAGAAGGCACCGTATTTAACTCTTGTTGGTCCTTCGAGAAGCTTCTGCCTCCGTAAAAGACATTTGCTTTGTATCCAGATCCCATTTCTCGGATGACCTGTTCTATCTGGATGGCAAGTTCTCGTGAAGGAGCAATAATGAGTGCTTGTACTTCTTGGCTATGAGGGTCGAGCTCCGCAATGATAGGAAGTAAGAATGCCAAAGTCTTTCCAGAGCCAGTCGGGGATAACAATACAATCTCACCAGTAGCACTTATGGCCAGGCTAGTTTCTTCCTGCATCGGATTCAATTGCTTGATTCCCAACTTATTTAGTATTTCCGCTTGACTCTTGATCGTTCTTTGCATAGGTCAAAGATAGCTTGAACTAAGCAGTCTCCTACGATTAATGGTTTATATTTGTTGTTTTTGCTAAAAGCACATACAATCAATGTCCAAGCCTTTTAATTTTAAAAAATTTGCAATTCATCAAGACCGTTGTGCGATGAAGGTCGGTACTGATGGTGTTTTGCTCGGAGCATGGGCAGATGTAGATGATGTTGATTTGATTCTTGACATAGGAACTGGTACTGGTGTGATTGCGCTCATGGCTGCCCAAAGAAATGTAGAAGCCAAAGTGGATGCTGTTGAAATCGACGAAGCCTCTGCGATCCAAGCACAAGAAAATTTTCAGGCAAGCAAATTTAAAAATCGATTGCAAGCATATCCGATTTCAATTCAGTCATATGCAGAAATGACAGAAAAGGAATACGATATTATCATTTCCAATCCTCCTTTCTTCCAAGTCGGAAATACCAAAGAAGCTTCTGATGAACGTCGTCAGATAGGAAGACAGACCGCTTATCTTGCTTTTGAGGATTTATTACGTGCTGTAGATTCCTTGCTAAGTTTTCATGGTAGTTTCCAGTTGATTTTGCCTGCTACCGAAGGAATGAAGTTTGTAAAATTAGCCATGGGGATCCCATTGCATGTAAGAAGAATGACAGCCGTAAAATCAATTGCCGACAAACCAGTGGAAAGATTATTACTTGAATTTTCACGAATTCCAGGCGATCCAGAGATGGACGAATTGGTGATTCAAAAGAGTGGAACACGACATGATTATACAGATGAATATGTCAAATTGGTAAAAGACTTTTACACGATACTTTAGAGGAAGATTTAGGAAATAATTTTTGAGTTCATTTAGACTTTAATCAGAGCTACTAATTGATAAGAAATATTTCTACTCTTCGATTTTTGCTTCGTCCTTCTTTACTGTTATTGCTTGCCACTGGTTCCGATTGTCCTCTTCCAAGAATAACAAATTCGATTTCCTTGTTGGTCAATCTTTCTTGTAGTGAGCTTGCAACAGTATCTGATCGATTGAGAGAAAGTAATTTGTTGTAATCTTCAGTTCCTTGATTATCTGTATGACCCACTATTTTAATGGTTTTCACTATTGATTCATTGATGATTTTTACAACCTTTTCTATTTCAGATATACCTTCTTCTTTCAACGTATATTTGTCTATATCAAAGTACACATTCTCAAAAACGATTTTTTTAAAGGGTTGTTTTGATCCCAATTCCTTATCACTGCAGCTTTCTACTTTGCCTACAATTTTCGTATCCAATTCTAATCCAAATCGATCCGGAAAACTTTGAAAATACCAAACTTTAGCATCATACAAACCCTCTCGAAGGGCGACAGTATCTTTTTTGGTTTTCATGCCGTGACCTCCATCGTTATTGACGACTTGAATTTCATTTAACCACAGCCTAGATCCATCGTCGGAGGTAAGTGCAAACTCATAACAGGCATCCAGCTGAACTTTCATTTTTGAATGTAGGATCATGGCAAACTTGGTCTTGCGATCGACACCAGGGAAACTGCCTTTGCTCACGTATGTTTCTGGAATATTTAATTTCTTTAAAGTGATATCGCCAATCACTGGATAAGTATATACCGTGTCAGTATAAAATTCTTGAATGCCTACTTTTTTAAGATTTCCATAATTCTGGGTAATTACAGGCATCTCATAAACGGTACCTTCAAATGGAGGGAAGATGGGCAATGGTGCAGAGTTATCGCGTTCTTGTGCAGAAAGCTGAATCTGAAAAAGGAGAACTAAAAAAAAGAAAAATTGCCTAACCATGTTGTTCTAAATATAGTCAATATTAAAAGCAATTTGAAGCAAATCTGGTTCATTGGTTCTATTGCTCATGATTTTTAACGTTGTATAAATACATTTTGGTGTAACAGATGGGTTTTCAACACTTCTAAATTTTCATTTTGAACAAATTCTTGTATTTTGTTAGGAATGTAATTAAACTTAAAACCGAAACTTTGAAAAATATCCTTTTAGACACAGGTATCGTTTGGATACTGTTATTTGGCTTTCTGACAAATCATTCTTGTAGTAACAACGATGGAAAGCAAACGCAATCAGACTTTGTTTCAATCTTTAATGGTGAAAATCTAGATGGCTGGATCAATCATGGAGAAGAAAAATGGTACGTAGAAAATGGTGAAATCATTTGCGAAAGCGGGTCAAAAGCGGAATACGGTTATCTCTCCACAGAAAAATTTTATGATGATTTTGAATTGAAACTACAATTCAAGCAAGAAGCCAATGGAAATAGTGGAGTGTTCTTTAGATCAACTTTAGAAGGAACGAAAATTACTGGTTGGCAAGTGGAGGTAGCACCTCCAGAACATCACACTGGAGGAATTTATGAATCGTATGGAAGAGGCTGGTTGATACAACCTCCTATTGAAAAAGACAAAGCGTTAAAGATGGGTGAGTGGAATGAAATGAGAGTATTGGTGGTAGGCGATAAAGTGACGACTTGGGTGAACGGAACAGAAATGATTTCCCTTGAAGACGAAAAAATTGGGATGGGGAAAGGGTCTATCGCTCTTCAGATTCATGATGGAGGAGGAATCAAAGTGAGATGGAAAAACCTTCAAGTAAGAACAATCAATTAACATGAAATATAACTTAATAATTTGCGCTTGTCTTTTTTTATTTTGCTCATGCAAACAAGCAGCCGAAAATAAAACAAAAGATGCAATGGCTGAGGTAGGCAAAGCAATTTCAGCTGCTACCGATGTGGATGATGGATGGAACTATATTTTTGATGGTTCGAGCACAAAAGGTTGGAGAGCCTACAATGGAAAAACATTGCCACCGCAATGGGTGATTGAAGAGAATACATTGACCTTTGATTCAGAAAAGAAATTGGAAGAAGAATTTGAAGGGGGTCAGGATATAGTATACGCTGCAGAAGAGTACGAAGAATTTGATCTTTCATTAGAATGGAAAATGCCAGAAGGTGGAAACAGTGGAATATTCTATCACTTGCAAGATGGATACGATGCTCCATGGCAAATCAGCCCAGAGTATCAACTGCTTGACGATGAAGGTTGGGAAAAATTCAACAATGCAAAACTCGAGCCTTGGCAAAAAGCTGGTGCTGATTATGGAATGTATGCCCCAAATGAAAGTGCAAAAGTTTTACACCCTGCCGGGGAATGGAATACCTCTCGCATAAGATACACCAATGAGAAAGTGGAGCACTTTCTAAATGGAAAATTGCTTCTTTCATTTGTTCCTAATTCGGAAGAATGGAAGCAGAAAAAAGCAAATGGGAAATGGAAAGACTTTCCTTCTTATGGAACTATCAAAAAAGGTTACATCGGCTTACAAGATCATGATAGCCCATTGTGGTTCAGAAATATTAAAATTAAAAAACTATAATTTGTCCAAATGAGCAATAGACGTGAATTTATTAAAAATACTACTTTGTTAGCATCAAGTATTGGTCTTTCTCCATCCATGGTAATGTCGGCCTGCCAAAAAAATGGAAAATTACGAACGGCCCACGTTGGTGTTGGAAATATGGGTTTGGAAGATTTAAAAGCCATTTCTTCTCATAGTTTGGTTGAAGTAACTGCCTTGTGTGATGTTGATTCTCGATTCCTCAATGCTGCACATGCATTGTTCCCAAATGCAAAAACATACTCTGACTATCGTGTTATGTTGAAGGAGATGAAAAAAGAGATTGACGCTGTAGTTGTGTCCACTCCAGATCATACACATGCCCCGGCTTCTATGATGGCAATGGATATGGGAAAGGCAGTTTACTGCCAAAAACCATTGACCCACCATGTGACAGAGGCCAGAGCAATGCGTAAGATTGCTGAAAAGAAAAATCTAGTTACTCAGATGGGAATCCAAGTGCATTCCTTCTATGACTACAAATTGGCCACTCAATTAATTCAAGCAGGTATCATTGGTAAAGTGAGCAAGGTACACGCTTGGTCACCAAAAAACTGGGGATACGATGGCGCAGTGCCCGATGGATCAGATCCAGTTCCAGAATATTTAGATTGGAATCTATGGCTTGGAACAGCTAAAGAAAGACCGTATAAAGAAGGTTTGTATCATCCGGGTAATTGGAGGAAATTGTCTGACTATGGATGTGGAACTTTGGGAGATATGGGTGTGCATATTTTTGATACACCTTACAATGCATTGGCATTGGATATTCCACATACCATCAAGACAGAGTGTCGCGCACCAAATGGTTATGGCTTTCCTGAAAACAATGTTGTAACTTATGATTTTCCAGGGACCAAATATACAACCAATGAGTTTCAATGGATTTGGTATGACGGAGATGGAGCACCTTCTTCTCACAAAGACCTAGAACTTCCAATAGCGGGAGAATCATTACCAGAACAAGGTGCCATGTTTGTAGGTGAAAAAGGGAATTTATTGTTGCCGCATTTCATGGAATTACCAAAACTTATTGTTGGTGGAAATTATAAAGATCTTGACCTAAACATAATCGATGAATCGATAAGACCTACAGGTGAACCCGTTAGAGATTATGCGGAAGAGAGTAAATTGCATTATCATCAATTCGTTGATGCTTGCCTAGGGAAAGGCGAATGTACTGCCCCATTTTCATATGCAGCTAGATTAACGGAAACAATCTTGTTGGGTGTTATTGCAGGCTACTTCCCCAATCAAACCTTGCATTGGAACAATGAAAAATCAAGATTTGATGAAGAGGAAGCCAATAAATTCTTAGACGTACCTTATCGTAAATTCTAATTAAGAAAAGCAAAGATGGATAGGAGGAAATTTATAAAAAACACCTCATTTTCAGGTATGATGTTGGGGGCAACTGGACTATTGGGCTCGGGAAGAGGATTGCAACGTCCTGCTACATTGGATGGTACCTACATGGGTGACTTTGCTGCTCCCAAAATTGAAAATATCAGGGCGGCATTTATTGGAGTTGGTGCACGAGGTGGAGATCACCTTAGTTTTTTTGCCAATCTGCCAGGGACTGAAGTCGTAGCGATCTCTGATCTATTCGAGGATAATGTTTTGAAGTGGAAAAAGATAGGAGAGGAAATAGGCAATGGAACACGACATCAAAATATTAATACTTACCACGACGAAGAAGACAAATGGAAAATAATGTTGCAAAAAGAAAAACCTGATGTGGTTTTTATTGCAACCAACTGGAGCAACCACGCTCCGATGGTCATTGAAGCCATGAAACAAGGGGCGCACGCTTTTGTGGAAGTTCCCATGGCAATAAGCTTAGAAGAAATGTGGGATATCGTCGATACTTCTGAGAAAACCAAGAAGCATTGTATGATGATGGAAAACGTCAACTATTCAAGAGACGAATTGATGTTTTTGAATATGTGCAGACAAGGGACAATAGGAGAATTACTACATGCCGAGGCGGCTTATATTCACGAACTTCGTTTTCAAATGAAAGAAGAAGAGAGAGGAACTGGCTCATGGAGAACCCACCATTATGCAAAACGAAATGGCAACCTTTACCCAACGCACGGATTGGGTCCTGTTGCTCAATACATGAACATAGGTAGAGGCGAAGATACCTTCCAGTCGTTGGTTTCCTATTCAACACCTGCAAGAGGACGTAAGGATTATGCCATCAAAAACTATGTCGAAGACCACAAATGGAATCAGCTCGATTATAGAGGTGGAGATATGAATACCTCGATTATAAAAACAAACCTAGGTAGGACCATCATGGTGCAGTGGGATGAAACAAGTCCTAGACCTTATTCGAGACATAATCTTATACAAGGAACCAAGGGAACCCTTGCCGGATTTCCAACCCGCGTTGCATTAGAAGGAGGCGTCGCTGGAGCGACCGATTCCCACCACCGATGGGCTCAAGGCGAGCAACTCGAAATGCTATATGAAAAATACGATCACCCACTATACAAACGTCTAAATCAAAAAACAAAAAATAGCGGACACGGTGGAATGGATGGAATGATGATGTATCGCATCGTTGAATGCCTGCAAAATGGTTTACCATTGGATCAAAATGTGTATGAAGGTTGTCTGTGGAGTGCGGTGTCACCACTTAGTGAAATGTCAGTAGCCAATGGGGGAGTACCTCAATATTTCCCAGATTTCACAAGAGGCAATTGGAAGCAAACCAAAGCATTGGGAATTGTATCTTAAATAAATAAAAATCATTCAAGATAGTAGAATTGTCAAAGCTCAATTGAATGTGCACAAGCAGGATCAATTGGTGATTGAGAGACGCAAACATTAACAATCGACAATCTATGGCTAGATTAGTATTTTAGATTCTTGGCAATGTAATAGGTGAATACTCAATTTTTTATGTGCTCAATTTTTTCTAACTTAGATTATAACCAAAACAAAAAACTATGCAACCAGAAATGAACTACTTGGCTATTATATTAGCAGCATTGGTTCCTACAGTAATAGGAGCAATTTATTACGGGCCTATTTTTGAGAAACAATGGCTTGCTTCGATGGGCAAAACCAAAGAAGAAATGGTCCCTAAGAATATGGCAATCACCTATGGTGGAGCAATGCTAATGGCATTGTTGCTTTCATTCTCCCTAAAAATGTTTAACGAAATGAGCCACAGAGGGATAGAGAATGGTGAAATGGTTTTCAATTCTCACCATACCTTTGGTCACGGAGCACTACACGGTGCGATGACATGTGTATTTTTGATTGTTCCAGTCATCATTTCCTTAAGTTTGTTTCAAGGAAGATCAGGTAAAAATATATTATTGAATGTAGTCTACTGGATAATGACTTGTGCGGTGATGGGAGGTATCCTTGACGCCTGGATATAATAGAAATATGCCAACTTAAATTAAAGTTTCAATCAGTTCTTAATTCTGGTTGAAACTTTTTTGTTTTAGATAGCGCATTTTTAAAACATGTTAGAAATATAAGTGTTGATACTATTATTGCATGATTAACAACGAAAAATCTTACTGAATTCAAGTGCTTTTTTCGTTTTTTAATTGCTTTTAATTTTAATTTGCGCACTTAACCAAAAGATAAAAATGAAACGTCCACTAGTATTCCCTTTAGATAGAAATGCAACCAAAGAAGCCGCTGAAATGGCAGACTTTTATGATGAAACCTTGGGCTTCACGCCTAATAGCTTATTTACAATGATGCACAGACCAAGAATCTCTGATGCATTCATGGAAATGAATAAAGCAGTTATGGAAAATAAAGGTAGAGTTACCAGTGGGCTAAAACGTTTACTTGCATACCTATCTAGTAAAACAGCCGGCTGTCGATATTGTGAAGCACATGCAATCCGTGCTGCAGAAAGATATGGTTCAGAGCAAGACAAATTAAACCATATTTGGGAATACAAAACCTATGAAGCCTTCACGGATGCCGAACGAGTAGTTTTTGATTTTGCCATTGCTGCTTCAAGTGTGCCAAATCAAGTCGATGACAGCATCGCAGATAATTTGCGGAAGCACTGGGACGATGGAGAAATTGTCGAAATCCTAGGGGTAGTAGCTTTGTTTGGTTACCTTAATAGATGGAACGATAGTATGGGTACCCACCTCGAAGAGCCTGCGGCAGAAGATGGTGTAAAATATTTAGAAAAGTTGGGTTGGAGCAGAGGGAAGCACCAGTACTAGTACTCACTTTTTAATACCGATTTCTATTGCTTAAAAAATTCGTCGCATTTATTTGGAATGTCATTAAGTGGCTCTTCATTGCAGTGTTCTTATTGATACTACTGTCCTACTTTTATTTTATAATGAAATGGTCTGGACAGACTGATGATAATATGGCTTTGCTCGGAAATCCTCCTCAACAAATTGTACAAGCAGGTTTTGGATTTAGGGATTTAAATAAAAATGGTCGACTTGATCCATACGAGGATAGTCGTCAACAGATAGAGATAAGAGTTGAGAATTTGCTTTCGCAAATGTCACTTGAAGAAAAAGCAGGATTGATGTTTATCAATATGACGAGCATCAATAAAAATGGTTCTCTTTTTGAAAAGCCAAAACTAAACGAACCGATTTCCTTTTTTTTGGAAACCAATTCTACCTTGGTCGCTGCAAAAAACATGAATCACTTCAATTTACTCGATGCTTACGAACCTGAAGCATTTGTAAAATGGAATAATAATATTCAACAACTTGCAGAAAAAACTAGGCTTGGTATCCCTATTACCATTGCAACTGACCCAAGACATACTGCAACTGAAAATCCAGGAGCATCCATTTTTACGCCTTTCTTTTCGAGATGGCCTTCGCCACTTGGAATGGCAGCAATCAATGACACCTTACTGGTAAGAAAATTTGGAGAGGTAGCAAACCAAGAATATAGAGCTCTTGGTTTTCGATTGGCATTGCATCCCATGGCAGACCTAGCAACGGAACCAAGGTGGGCGAGGGTAGGTGGTACCTTTGGTGAAGATGCACAGATTAGTGCAGCCTTGACAAAGGCCTATGTCCTCGGTTTTCAAGGTGATACACTGAATCAAAATTCTGTTGCTTGCATGACGAAACATTTTTCTGGAGGTGGTCCACAAAAAGATGGAGAAGATGCACACTTTCATTATGGAAAAGATCAAGTCTATCCAGGCGATAATTTTGATTACCACTTAATCCCATTTCAAGAAGGAGCACTCAAAGCAAACACGGCGCAGATCATGCCATACTATGGAATTCCTAAAGGACAGACGTCAGAAGATGTAGCCTTCGCATTCAACAAAGAGATAATTACCGACTTGCTCCGCGATAGCCTCAAGTTTGATGGAGTGATTTGCACCGATTGGGGCTTGATCACCGATAAGAAAATCAAAAATGCATCAGCGTGGGGACTTGAAGACAAAAGTGAATTGGATCGAGTGGAAAAAATAATCAATGCAGGTTGCGATATGTTTGGAGGAGAAAACTGTCCAGAGCACGTTATCGAATTGGTGAAAACAGATCGAATCATGGAAGAACGAATTGATGAATCCGTACGCAGAATTTTGCGGGACAAATTTGTCCTTGGCTTATTTGATGACCCTTTTTTGGATGAGGATGGTTTATCTGTAATCAATAGTCCAGAAAACCAAGCATTGGGTCAAGAAGCACAAAGACAATCGTTTGTTCTTTTAAAAAATGAAAACGATCTGCTCCCATTGTCAGATGATGATAAAATATTTCTAGAAGGTTTTGATCGACCTGCATTGGTCGATTATCGGAAAGTGATGACCAATCTTCAGAATGCAGATTATGTTGTACTGAAATTAACGACGCCTTTTGAAGAAAGAGATTCGGAGATGCTAGAAAGCTTTTTTCATCAAGGTACGCTCGCTTTTGAAGGTGAAGAAAAACAGAAAATTTTAGACTTGCTAAGGACTAAAAAAACGATCACTGTAATTTCTGTTGATAGACCTCCGGTCATCCCTCAGATTGTTGCTGAAAGTGCATCAGTGATAGTCGATTTCAATAATGAAGAGGACTTAATTCTAGATTTAATTTATGGCAAGTTCAGCCCTACGGGTAAATTGCCAATCGAGTTCCCTTCCTCTATGGAAGCTGTACAAGCCCAAAAAGAGGACCTCCCTTATGATTCAGTTGATCCCTTGTTCCCCTTTGGATACGGCTTGACCTATTTTGATGATTAAATTATTTTAACGGTCAATACAATTATTCTTTTGCCTGTGAGGGTAATCTTAATTTCTATTTCTAACTAATAAATAAAGTGTTTGTAAACCAGATACTTATTTTTTAACTATAATCATATGATAGTCGGAACAATCATTGAATTAGTTGATTATTATATAAGTGCCTTTAATAGGACGAAGACAAAATAGAAAAAAAGCAAAAATGGAAACGACAAAATTCAAAGAGTTATGTATGGCCTTCGGTAGAGCTCAAAATCAATTTCAATCTTTTCAAAATGGTTGTCAAGATTTTGCAGTAGAGTTGGTAAAAGAATTGAAAGAGTATTTTGAGATTCCTGAATCTCAATTTTCCTTGTATCAAATCAATGGTAAAAATGAATTTAATCTCGTCCAACCCGAATTAATCAATGCACTTACATTAAGACCTGATTCCTTGTGGCAGTTTGGTATTGGTCTTACCGTTTGCTCCGCACCTGAAACATTGCCAAAGGAATTAATTTTGATCCACCTACTTATTCGCCGTGATCTTGAAGGTAATTATTTCTTGAGGTATGGCGACCAACAGGACGAGCATAAAATTGAAAGATCTGACAAACACAATTTTATTCCTTTCTTTGATTTTCTTCATGGTACCATAATCAATTCGTATGATCAGGAATTAGCCCATTTTATTGGTCAGGATACAAGAAGGACGATAGGGTATAATGATTAGATAGGTGGCCTTGCATTTGATGTACTCATTTAGGTAATATTGATCAATTCGTTGTTTTTAGTTTTTATTGGAAAAATTCTGATTTTAGATTTTTTTTGGTAACTTTTAATTCCATTTTAAAACTAACCTAAAACAATCTTTTATGAGTGCTTTTCAAAACTATTTTGTAGATACTATTAAACAAAGATATGCTCAATTTGACGGTAGAGCATCTCGTTCAGAATATTGGTTCTTTCAGTTATTTACCATAGTTGTTCTCTTAGTATTAAGCACTATTAGTGGTGTTATTGGAAATTTTGCACCAAAATTAGCTTTGTTGCCTTTAGGATTAATGCTGATAATGGGATTGGCTGTAATGATTCCAGGCTTAGCATTAACCGTTAGAAGATTACATGATTCTGATAAGTCAGGTTGGTTGATCTTGGTAGGATTCATACCGGCTGTTGGTTGGATTATTTCCTTAGTATTTATGTGCCTTGAGAGCACACCTGGAACCAATCAATATGGACCCAACCCACACGAAACAGATGTTATTGGTGGAAGTCAAAGTTTCAATGATATAATCGATAGATAAATTATCAGAAAATTCAATTTTTCTTGATTAAATAAAAAGCGGAGCATCTTTTAAAGATGCTCCGCTTTTTATTTGTTGTTTTTTACTAGCAGATTAATGTTATTTTCTTAAACTCTCAGTGTACTTTGCCACAGCCACAATCTCTGCATCTGTCAATATTCCTTTATAAGGAGTCATCAACCCTTTTCCATGATACACTTGTGCTACAGATTCAGTCAAAGAAATATTACTTTTCGTCAAATCCTTAGCGCCATTAATTTTCATGTTCCCTTTCGTTCCATGACAGATCGCACATAAATTTTTGAACTTCTTCTTTGCATCAACAGCCTCCACGTCAGAATCACTCACTGCTGCAATGATTTCATCGGCTTTTGCTAGATGCTCAGGAGGTGTAGGGATCGCATTTGGATCTTCTTTTACTTCCTTTTTCTTTGCAGCTTTTTTTGTCTCTTTCTTAGGTGTTTTTGCCTTCATTTCTTTCTTGGCAGGCTTCTTTGCCGAAGTAGTGCTTTTTGTAGTCTTATCTCCGCCACAAGCCACTAGTAAAATGGTAAAGCCAATCATTATCAAACTAAATATATACGTTCTTTTCATCTTATTTTTCTTTAACTCCAAATGTATCAAACTTGATCTTTAACAAAAGAATCTTTTATCAAAAGTTTATAAAACCATGCCTTCTTTCGAAAATTGCTTATAACTCAAGCCCACTGATACAAGTGCAAGTATGATCAACGAGACCAATACCACAATGTAATGAATCGGTTGTATCGTTCCTGCAACTATCTCTTTGGTTGCCAATGCTACATTCAATATCGGTATAAAGACAGTGGTCCAATCCAATTCAATACCTGGCAATAACGCAATCACAGCTGGTATGATAATTAAAAATGACATCGGTGTTACGATGCTTTGTGCCTCCTTAAAACTCTTAGCCTTTACCACCATTGCTGAGATGATGCCTGCAAAGAAAATCGCCATTGGAATCAGCATCGCAAACAACAAAAGAATAAACTCAATACCCACAATGTTTGTCATTGCTTCCAGTATATCTTCAGGCAGATCTGGTAAGAATTTTACCGCTGCAACAAGTCCGAGTATGGTCATCAACGCAGCAGACAATCCCACCAATGCAATCGTCAACACCTTCCCTAAAAGTATATTAAACTTTGAAGCTGGCACCGTTAGCAATGTTTCTATCGTTCCACGTTCTTTCTCTCCCGTAATCAGATCAAGAGCAGGATACATGCATCCCATAAAACAAAAGATGATAAAAATGTATGGAAGGAATCCTCCTACCATCTGACCTATCTGCTCATTTTTTGGTGCAATGTCATACCTTATTAAATTAATAGGATCAATCGCATCTTTCGTCAATTCCAAATCAACGATTCTACTATCCAGTATTCCCTTTTCGTAATCGTCTATAATATCCGTCAACCTTCCTTTTACCATGATGTTGGTCGACTTAAACCACATCTCCACCTTTCCTGACTTTAGGTCGTTTATTCGTTCATTATATTTACTATGGAATCCAATCAAAGCATCTAAACTATCCGCAAGTATTTGATCTCTACCCATCTCTTTATCAATCCCCGGTATGATTTCAAATTTGGCCGTGTCAAGTTTTGATCGAAAATCTGCTGGAGCATCCATTAGTGCAACTTTCAATTTTTTATTCTCTTCCTTTTCCATGATGGATGCCGTTAATTGTGACAAACCATACATCAATACCGGCATCAATAAAGCAGGCATTACTATGGCCGTCAACAACGTCCTTCTATCACGCAGCGTATCTAATAATTCTTTTTTAAAAACAGTAAGTATCGTCTTCATGATATTGGTTTAAGCGTTTTGTTGATTGGATGCATTTTCTACCACTCTGATAAAAGCTTCCGTTAATGAAATGTCAGAAAATTCACTTCTGAAATTGTCCATGCTATCTTTATATACAAGATCACCTTTGGCAATAATCGCAAGATCATCACATAGAAGGTCCACCTCACTCATGATGTGAGAAGAAAAAATGACCGTCTTACCTTCATTTTTACATTGTCTAATCAATTCGATGATGTTATTTGCTGTAATGACATCAAGCCCAGAAGTGGGTTCGTCAAAAATCACAACATCCGGATCATGAATCATACTCCTTGCAATTGAAACTTTTTGTTTCATACCTGTACTCATCTGTCCGATACGTTTTTTCGAAAATTCATGAATACCCATTCTCGTGAAAAGCATATCCTTCCTTTCTTCAGACTTGGATTTATCCATCCCATGAAGTTTGGCAAAGTAATCCACTATCTCGCCAGGAGATAGACGGTCATATAAATTTGTAGACCCAGTTAGAAATCCGATTTTTGATCTGACTTCTGCAGGCTGTTGCTCTACATCCAAGTCACATACATCTATTTTTCCTGAAGTTGGTTTGAGAATCGTTGCAATCATTCTCAAGGTTGTGGTTTTTCCAGCCCCATTGGGTCCAAGGAGTGAATAAACTCTTCCTGGCTGACATTCAAAGCTGATACCATTCACAGCATTGATTGAAGAGGCTGTAGTTTGCAATTCCTTTTTCTGCTGTTTGTTAAGTTGATAGGTTTTCGAAACGTTCTGGACGTTAATCATAGCATTGGTTTTTATAATTGACATTCATCAATATTAATGATAAGATTAAGCAAAAAATTCCTTTTAATGGTCAATTTGGTAGAGTAGATTCTGCTCTTTGTAGAAGACTGCTGTTTTTAAGAAGCGTTTTCCTTTTAATCAACAGGACTCTATGCCATTTCTACTCAATATTTTTTTGAGTAGCCCTGAATTTTCGATCTTCTTTCCTATCTGGGTTGTCAATTCGTTTTACAGCATCACTTACATTGATGTGATGCCTGTCAAGCTCACCTAATAGTCCAGCCTTGTGAAGCATATCTCTTACTGGTCCAATAGCCCCGCACATATGAAGTTCTATATTACGACCTTTCAAAAAATTGTCAATTTCGTATAATACGTTGGTTCCGCTACTGTCCAGATCATATATCAATTTGGCATCCAATAAGATGTATTTCAACTTTGGCTTTAAGTCTATATATTCCAATATTTTATCCTTAAAAACGGATGTGTTTGCAAAGAAAATTTGATTTTCAAACCGGAATACTACCATGTCTTCTCTTTCTTTCGCTTCCGCAAATCTTGTTACATCTTTATAAGAAGGAGTTCCTGCGATATTTCCAAGAGTGACAATATTAGGATTGGATATCTTATATAAAATCGCAAGAATAGAAAACAATACTCCCACCAAAACACCAAGCTCAATTCCCAGAAGAAGAGTGCAGATGAAGGTGATGATCATCATAATAAAATCTGGTTTGTGGATCCTCCATAAATGTTTGGCTTCTTTGATATTGAACAATCCAAAAACAGACACCAAAATAATTCCAGCCAACACGGGTTTTGGGAGAAAATAAAATATTCCTGTCAAGAACAATAAGGTAAGGATGATCATTAAGACCGTAATAAAAGATGCAAGGGTAGTTTTAGCTCCCGCCTCACTGTTGATCGCCGATCTAGTAAAACTTCCTGAAGTAGGAATCGCCTGAAAAAACGCTCCTCCTATTTTCGCAAAACCAATCGCCTTCAATTCACTGTTTGGAAAAACTCGATGATCCCTGTACTTTACTTCAAGTGCTTTTGCAATCCCAATACATTCCACAATCCCAATTAGCGTTACAGTTAATATAGTAGGAATCAATAATTTGACTTGATCGAAAGAAAGCAAAATGGGATTAAATGATGGCAGACCACTCGGGATGCTACCTACAATAGCAACTCCCTTTGACTCAAATCCTACAAAATATGAAAGAGCGATGGATAAAATAACTGCTATCAAAGGACCTGGGATGGATCGACTCATTTTTTTAAACCCAATGATGATTGCCATGGTCGCCAGGGTCAAGCCCAAACTAATAGGATTTGTGTTGGCAACATGCTTAAAGCAATACATACATATGTCTAGGATGTTATCAAATGAAGGCATCTCAATACCCAACGCATCTTTTAATTGGGAGACCAATATGATTATTGCAGCTGCCGAGGTAAATCCAACAATAACAGGCTGTGATAAAAAATTCACAACAAATCCTAATCTAAAAAACCCCAACAAAGCCTGCAGTATTCCTATCAACAATCCTGCCCCCAGCACCAATGTGATGTACTCTTGGCTACCCGGTTCAGCAAGTTGACTTACTCCTGATAGAATCAATAATGATGAAATGGCAACAGGACCTACCGACATTTTTGTAGAAGAAGCAAAGATCGCATATAGTAATAATGGAATCAGCCCACCATATAAACCATAGATTGCAGGTAGCCCAGCCAACATCGCATATGCCATCGCCTGAGGTATTAATATACTAGCCACAGTAATCCCCGCAAAAATATCCGCTCTTAGATAAGAGCTTTTGTAATTCCTTATCGTATTTATGAAAGGAATGGTGGTTTCTTTTGTTTGACTCATTTAACACAAAGCTACACCATGACCTCTTAGATTTTAATACATTTACAAAAATTAAGTACCCAAATGATAATTCCAGTAGGTGATGAAAATGTGGTAGGAGGAGCAAAACCAATCTTCTCCTATGCCTTTATTGTATTGAATGTATTAATATTCATCTTCCATATTTCACTGGGTTCTATTGAAGCAATTACCCAATTCGCCAACGATTTTGGAGCAATTCCTTCAGAAATACTGCGATTTGAGGATTTATACACACTAGGGACCTCCATTTTTCTTCATGGCGGTTTTATGCACTTAGCCGGAAATATGCTGTTTCTTTGGCTTTTTGCCGATAACATAGAAGCAAATGCTGGGAATTTACATTTCCTATTTTTCTATCTTCTTGGTGGTTTGGTAGCATCCTTGGCCCATGTTTTTTTAACTGATACACCAGATATTCCTACAGTTGGTGCAAGCGGAGCTATCTCTGCCGTCATGGGAGCATACATGGTTTGCTTCCCAAAATCCAAGATCCGGATGATGATATTGATTCTTTTTAAATCATTTTATATACCTGCCATACTATTTTTAGGCTTCTGGTTTGCTCAACAGATCTTTTCTTCTTTCGCTGTCACAGACTCAGAACAGGGTGGTGTTGCGTGGTGGGCACATATTGGTGGTTTTGTTTTTGGAGTTCTTTACGCACTTTTATTTTTCAAAAATAAACCAAAGGCAGAATATAATTACGTCTGAATTCTGCAATATCTTTCTAACAGAATTATCTCTTATCTAAACGAATTGTTAAAATTTTCATTTTTTTCATTTTGAGGATGACCTCATGTGACTTTTTGCGTCTTAAAAATGTGTTCGACAGATTTGAACTTGTAGTAAAGAAAAGAACACAAACAAATAGATATAAAGAAGTAAGTCAAGATAGGAATTGATCAGCATTACTTGTAAAGGCCTTTCAAAAGTGGAAGGTCTTTCATGTTTTATAGACTTTAGGTTTTCCAGATCTTCATCTTATCTTTAGTTCCATGAAACACAAAAGTATCTATGTTGCCGCCTCTAGTCAACATGTTGGAAAAACCACCTCTACCTTAGGTATCGTATCTGGGCTCAATAAAGCAGGATACAATGTTGGTTATTGTAAACCAGTAGGCCAAAATCACCTTTCGGTAAATGGAAACAAAGTCGATAAGGACGCAGTGCTATTTGCTGACCTCCTTAATTTCGAAATAATTCCAGAAATCCATAGCCCTGTAATCCTTGCCAAGGGAGCTACAAAATCCATTTTAGATAACCCAGATCAATATCTCAAAAAGCTGGATGAAATGATCATGCACGCCAAGGATGAACTTTGCAAAAAAACAGACTATATTATATATGAAGGAACTGGTCATGTAGGAGTAGGGTCTGTGGCCAATCTTTCTAATGCGCGCGTAGCCAAAATGCTAGGCGCTGAAGTCATTATGATCGTTGAGGGAGGGATTGGAAGTACGATCGATATGCTGAACATGTGTTTGTCGTTATTTAGAGAAGAAGGAGTCCCGATTTTAGGTGTGCTAATAAATAAGGTGCTACCAGAAAAAATCTCTATGGTTGAGGAGTATGTCGGAAAATGGCTCAAGAGCCAAGGCATCAGCCTTTTAGGTGTCATCCCATATGACAAAACCTTAGGCTATCCATTAATATGGACAATAGCAAAAGCAATCGAAGGAAAATTTGAGGCGTTTGAAGCTCGTGGTTATCAAAAAATTGATAAAATCATGGCAGGTTCGTTGATCAAGAGTGAAGATTTTGAAGAAGCCGAAGACATATTATTAATTGTAAGTTCAAGGGTTGTAGATACAGCACTTAATCACGTAGTAGATTATTACAATGAAAAAGGTTTGGATAAATCACCCATTGCTGGAATCGTAGTCACAGGTAATGGGCCGCTTTCGCAAAATAGTTTGGATTTTATTCAAGAACATAAAGTGCCTTTAATCAGAACACAACTTGATACGTATGCAGTGGTTGTTAAATTTTCAAAACTTGAAGTAAAAATAAATAGAAAGACTCCTTGGAAAATTGCAAAAGCTATTGAGTTGATCAATGAAAACGTAGAGTTGAATTTTTTAGACTAAAATGTTGAAAGGAATATAAATGGACATTTGATAATTGATTTTGATAAAAATATAGGCTAATCAAAACTTTTATGGATCTAATTCATTTATAGTGTACACAAGCATTTAGCATATATTGCTAATATAAAATTTTGAAAATAAAGTGACATAAGATATAAGATTCGTCTTAAAGATGGAAGTTGTTCTATAATGATTGGCTAGTGTTTGGATTTATCCAGGCACTAGTTTTTTTTGTGCCCATATTTCCTTCCCTAAACCAATTTTTAAAAGTTTTTATCAATTGGCCTTCCTAAGATTCTAATAAATTCTTCTGATTCAGAAGGCAAAGATTTACCATTCATGTAAGTCAGAAAATCGAACATTTCTCAATAACAAATCCCTAATTATCTATTAAGGTGGTAAATCATAATTTGTAGATTCCCCAAATTCAGTTTTGAGATTAAAATTTATAATAATATGATGGCTGGTGCAGCCGAAAATGAGCCGATCATAAATAAAAAAAGTGTCCATTTATGTCATTAGACACCAAAAATGTGTTTTTTAAATCTTTATTTATGCTGTTAGTATCGCAATAGTAAAATAGTTCCTACTTTTGCGATGGAAGTTGTTCTATAATGATTGGCTAGTGTTTAGATTCGTCTGAGCACTAGTTTTTTTTGTCCCCCCTAAGAATCTATTCTTCTTTTTCAGCGAGCAAGATTACTCCATCAGACATAAATTTCAATTCTGAAATAGGTTCTTTGATTTGATCAATTTCTTCTTGCGATTTACCTTCATCCTCAGCATAATGTTTCAATTCATCTACAGAAGTTACTTCCGTAAATGCTTTGCCTCTCATAATGACTTCTTGACCTTCACATTCCAATGGCATGAAAAAGCCGTAATCTTTAAACTTTACAAAAATTTCCTCTCCAGTTTCTGATTCTACAGTCATCCAGCATCCTTTCTTTTTACACACAGATGTTACTGTTCCGGTAATTTTAGTCTCAATTTCTTCAGTATCTTTTAGTTTGATAATGACCTCATCCAAAGTCTCTGTCCCTTCATCATCAATTTTCTCTCCATAGAAAGTTTGGGTTCCATCTTTCGAAACTGTCGGTTCAACTTGAGCTTTGCAAGACACAAAGCCCGTAATCATTGGTAAAATTAACAATCCTATGATCACCTTTATTTGACTTGATCTTAAATTCATATTAGTAAAAATCATATTTAAAAGTTGCTTGTATATGTGGTGAATAAATAATTATCTTTGCAGCCCTAAATTAAATAACATTTTTAAACCATTTAAATCTATTCATGCGTCAATATGAAATAACTTTCATCGTCGATCCCGTTCTGTCAGGCGATGAAATTACAAAGACAGCCGATACGTACTCAACACTTCTGAAAGATGAAGGGTGTGAGATGGTACATATCGAGAAGCTAGGCCTTAAGGAGTTAGCTTACCCAATCAACAAAAGAAGTTCTGGAGTTTACTACACCATGGAATTTAAGACAGAAACTGGTGCAGTAATTCAAAAACTAGAATTGTCATTAAGACGTGACGAAAGAATAATAAGGTTCTTATCTGTATTCCTTGATAGATACGGTATCAAATACAATGAAGATAAACGAAACGGCCTTATTGGTAAAAAAGAGAGTGTGATCAAGAATGGAGCAAACAAGGAACCTGAAAAGAAAAAACCTGCAGCTCCGAGACCGATTGTTAAAATCGATAGATCTAAGCAAGGAGGGAAAGCAGCACCTGCCGTAGCAGCAGTTAAATCTGCGCCTGCAGCTGAAGAAGTAAAGGCAGCGGAAACAACTACAGAACCTGCTATTGCAGTTACTGAAACAGCTACCGCAACTACTGAAAAAGTTGACTTAGGAAAAATCGAAGGCATTGGACCAAAAACAATGACTCTATTGAATGAAGCGGGAATAAATTCTTATCAAGATTTAGCAAGCTCATCAGAATCAAGATTAAAAGAAATTTTAACGACAGCTGGTGGTGCATTTGCAACAATGAATCCTTCTACTTGGGGAAAACAAGCACAATTGGCTGCAGAAGGTCAATGGGATGAGCTTAAAACCTTACAAGACAAACTAGATGGCGGAATTGATAGATCAGAAGAAGAATAATTCAATCACATTTAAAATTAATTAGATCATGGCATCTAGAGATGATATAAAGTTTTTAAGTAACCCAAATCTGGGTAAATCAAGAAAAAAATATTGCCGTTTCAAAAAGTTCGGCATCAAGCATATCGATTATAAGGATCCTGACTTTCTTGTTCAGTTTGTAAACGAACAAGGAAAAATTCTTCCTAGAAGAATTACAGGTAATTCATTAAAGTACCAAAAGAAAGTTGCTGTAGCAATCAAAAGAGCAAGACACCTTGCTTTGATGCCTTATGTAACGGATCTTTACAAATAACATCTGATCATGCAAATAATATTATTACAAGACATAGATAAAGTTGGCTACAAGCACGAAATTGCTAAAGTCAAAAATGGCTACGCTAGAAATTTTCTAATCCCTAATGGAATGGCAGTTATCGCTAATGGTCAGAACATGAAGAAATTAGATTCTCTTAAAGAAAAAGCCGCTCAAGAAGAAAATGCTAGACTTGATGATTACAAAGTAATGGCAGAGAAACTTGAAGGTCAAACTTTAAAGATTGCTGTAAAAGCAGGAACTAGTGGAAAGATATTTGGTTCAGTTAACAACACACAAGTAGTTAACGCAATCAAAGAAACTTTCGATATGGATGTAGAAAGAAGAAAGGTTGAATTACCGGAAGACATCAAAGAGATCGGAACTTTCCCAGCTATTATCAATCTACACGAGCAAGTGAAAGCAAATGTAAACTTGGAGCTTATTCAAGATTAATTAATACCACATAAGAAATTGAAAAGGGAGTTCATTGTATGAGCTCCCTTTTTTTTATTCTTAGAAATGACAATCGCTTCCATAAGTATCCAACCAATCTTCACAACGTTCATAATCTGGCATCACTTGCTTCACTATTTTCCAAAATGCCGGAGAATGATCCATCACCTTCAAGTGACTCAATTCATGTACGATGACATAGTCGATGACATCTCGATTTGTCAACAACAATCTGCTAGACAGATTGATGTTTCTTTGTGATGAGCAACTTCCCCAATTCGTGGTGTTGTATTTTAAAAACACATTCTCCAAGGGCTCATGAAAAAAACGATCATTAATTTGATGGACTCGATGAGTAATAACTGGTAAGTAGGCTTTGTTGATCAGTTTTATAATAACACCTCTTATTCCATCTTGCTGCGCTTTTATTTTTGCATTGGATGGACATTTGATGACAATCTTATCGCCTACAATCTTAGCCGTAATATTTTTTCTAACAGTTCGCTCAATGTCAAGATAATAGGTGTCACCCATAACTTTAAGGATTTCACCATGGACATAAATACGCGGAACCAATTGAGCCCACAGTCCTGGACTTTCCTTTAATCGAGCAGCAACCCATTTCTGAACTTTCTGCAATTCTCGCTGTAATAGTGGTCCGAAACCAGCTCCATGGGGCAGGCGCACAATGATGTATTTCTTCCCGATACTATATCTTATTGAGTTCCTAAACTCTAAATAGACTCGTACGTCTATCTGACGGTCATTTATATATATATGTTCAGTAGAATACTTTCCTGCCATGTATCAATGAATGATATAGAAAAAATTACCCCTTAAAGTCATTTATAACATTGGCCAAAGCTTCTACACTTGCTTTTTCCATAGCATTGTAAATAGACGCTCTGAATCCGCCAACAGATCTGTGACCTTTTACTCCTACACAATTCGCTGACGCTGCAGCGGCTAAAAACGCATCTTCAAGCCCATCGTCATTCAATTTAAATACGACATTCATTTTTGATCTATCTGCACCTTGAACTGGGGTATTAAATAAATCATTGTCATCAATGGCTTTGTATAATAAAGAAGATTTTTCTAGGTTTCTTTTTTCTGCTCCTGCTACTCCTCCGTTTTCCTTCAACCACTCAAGACTCAACATGGAAACAAAAATTGGAAATACAGGTGGCGTATTGAATGACGACCCTTTTTTAATGTGCGTATTGTAGTCCAACATGGTAGGAATGTCTCTATCTACTTTACCAAGGATGTCTTTTTTTACAATGACCAATGTAACTCCCGCTGGTCCTAAGTTTTTCTGAGCACCCGCATAGATCAAGTCAAATTTGGATACATCTAGCGGACGACTGAATATATCAGAAGACATATCACCGATCAATGGAGCATTAACTGAAGGTATATTGGCATACTGCGTACCATAGATAGTATTATTGGTAGTAATGTGTACAAACTTGAAATCTTTGGTTTCACCATCTATGGTAGGTATAGTAGTATAGCCAGTATCTGCTGAACTTGCAATCACCTCAATATTTCCAAAATGCTTGGCTTCTTTGATTGCCTTTGTTGACCAAGTTCCTGTATCTACGAATGCAGCAGTATCATCGTTGTTGAGAAGATTCATGCTGGTCATATAGAATTGTGAGCTTGCTCCACCAGTCAGGAAAAGTACCTCATAGTCTTCAGGAACGGATAGTAGTTCTTTAACCATGCTATTGGTTTTCTCCATTACTTCAACAAAGTCTTTCGAACGATGAGAAATTTCTAAAATGGAGAGTCCAGAATCATTAAAATTTAATATTGCGTCTGCTGATTTCTGAAAAACTTGTTTTGGTAGAATAGCTGGTCCAGCGTAGAAATTATGAATATTCATTAGTGTTACGGATTAATGTTTTTAGTGATTAAAATAGCATAGCGGAAAATTACGAAATTTTCTCAGGACATAGTTGAAAAATAGAATAATTGAACTATCTTTGCAAACCCGTTTAGAAGTAGACGGTAAAAGAAAAAAATGATTGACAAAGTAGAAGGTAAATTGCGTTAGAATTTAATCTAAAGAAGTCAGCCAAATCGGACAATAAATATAATTTTAAGAGAATTACTATGGAGAGTTTGATCCTGGCTCAGGATGAACGCTAGCGGGAGGCTTAATACATGCAAGTCGAAC
>CALFDU010000013.1 GCA_937950315.1 uncultured Saprospiraceae bacterium
ACCAATTCGACATCTAAAGCTTTGACAAAAACAACCTAAGGACTTTTCTTTGTTGCATTACAAATTTCAAAAACAGACTTCGATGCAACACACTATCCAAAGTAGGTTAAAAGATTTTGATGATCATTTAATTCTAAAAAATTTCAGTTCCCGGACTCGTAAGATGTATTTACGTACACTTAAATATTTTCTACGATACGCGAATAAGAAATTTCCTAATCAAGTTTTGTCTCAAGACATAGCACGGCAATATATCATTCAAAGACACAAGTCAGGTAAATCATTCTCTACTATCAATTGTGATTATTCTTCACTAAGGAAATATTTTCGTGAGGTACTTTTTTATGAATGGTCATTGAAGAAAATGCAAAGGCCGCGCAATGAATTTAGATTGCCACAAACCTTATCTCTTGAAGATATAACTTTGTTAATCAATTCTGCGGCTACTTACAAGCATCAAGTCTTCCTAGCTTTTGTCTACATTACCGGTTTGCGATTAAGTGAGGCATCGAATGTTACTTTTGAAGATATCGATAGAAATCGCCTTCAAATCAGAGTGAGGAAGGGCAAAGGTGCAAAAGATAGATACATCAGAATACCTGAAATATTGATTGATATTTTATCAGATTATTACAAGAAGTTACGTCCTCAAAAATATCTTTTTAACGGTTTTAAAAAGGGAGATCGATATTGTACAAGTTCTTGTCAATGGACGATGAGACAAGCGCGCAAGAAAGCAAAACTAATTATGGAAATTGAATGGAACGAACCTCTTTTATATATTATGACGGAAATATTTATATTCAATGCTCGAACTGAATGGAGATTATTCGATAAAAGAAGCGAATATATAGGATGTTATGATGATGAAATAAATAGTGAACTTTCAAAATTAATTGGAGAGCAAATAGTATCAATAAGAACACAAAATGATACATTAATTGATCCTCTCTTTCAATTTTCAAATGGTTGTGAGATTGAAATATTCTCAAGCTCTAATACCTTAGAAACTTGGACTATGAAATTTCTTGATGATAATGTATTTATTGTATCTTAATCAAACAAACACACCGATGAGTTACCCTTTAAGGTTCAACTCGAATGTATTTCGAGTGAAATCGACATGACATTCCTTTTGTGTTGTCTAGAATCATGAAAAAAGATTACCAACCTACTAATAAAGAATCTTGACATTCCGCAAAGAAATACTTATCTTAAACGTAAGTAAAAGAAAATTTTGATAAAATCCTTTAATTGTAGAGAAACAGAGCGAATTTGGAATGGAGCAAGCTCAAAAAAATTTCCCGCTAAAATTCAAAATGTAGTTAGAAGAAAATTAAGGATGATTAATAACTCTATAAACATTCAAGATTTAAAAATTCCACCAGCAAATCGATTAGAAAAACTAAACGGCAACTCAAAAGGATATTATAGCATTAGGGTTAATGAAAAGTATCGAATTATTTTTCAATGGAATTCACCAAACGCAACTAAAGTAGAATTAATAGATTATCATGAGTAAATTAAGAAATATACATCCGGGCGAAATTTTACTAGAAGAATTTCTTAAACCTTTAGAAGTATCTGCATATCGTCTATCTAAAGAAGTTGGAATACCACAAAACAGGACTAGTCAAATTATAAATGGTAAAAGAAGAATCACCGCAGATACAGCACTTAGATTTTCAAAATTCTTTAATACATCTGCCAAATTCTGGCTTGGCCTTCAAAATGATTTTGATATTGAAGAAGAATTGAAGCAAATAAAAGATGAGCTAGTTAAAATTGAAAGTGTAAATTAGGAAGAGAGACTCCATACAACAAGGTGTGATCATGATCATATCTCAGCGCTCCGCTTGAGAGACGACAGATGCACCAGATCCGTTGCACACAATTCAAGATTTTCCCTTGCCGGCCAAAATTCGCCTCCCATTTTAAATGATTTTTGCCCACGCTCTTTTGGGAAAGATTTTAAAACGCTCAAACTTATACAGAATTCAATTTTGGAATGTTTACAAATTTATCTGCGAAATAAGAAGAGCAATATGCATGAATCGAGCGAATCAAAATTGGTTGAATTCAAATTGATTATAGATGGGTATATATTCTTGTGAAATGATATAATATCTTTCTTTCATCACCAATGCGCATTTTATAACCGTTACAGTTTACTTGAAGTTAAACAAAAGTATTTTCCCACTGCAATACGAATAGAATCCCTAAACACCAAAGTTTTAAAATTAATTGTCTGTCTTTTGATTGATAATTTATTCTTTCATAATCGCCATAACTTTGGTGCCATGTTCTGTTTTAATCGATAGAAAATAATGGCCTGAACTTAGGTGACCAATATTGATAATGTTTTCCTCAACAAGATTTTTGTCTGATGCCACTAAATTTCCAAGTGAATCAAATATATCTATAGCATCTATAGGTAGATCGGATTGCAGGAAAAGATGTTCGTTGGAAGGATTTGGATAAACGGTTATTTCGCTTAACTTATTTTCTACTGTCGAAGACAAAGTTCCTTCGGTAATGTAGAAATAATTAAGCAAATAAACGCCAAATCCAATATTGTCAATACTCCAATAAAATTGAATGTTAGATATATCTTCTTGAATATCACTTATTTCATAAATAAAGTCTGTTGGCTCGCTATCCTCTGGCAGATTTATTGAAATAAATTCTATCCTTGTAATAAAATTTTCTGGATCTACAATCATTCCAAATGCACCAGTGGGACCACCAAATTGTCGCTCTAGATTAAAAACAATCTGACCATCTTCGTTATTTGATAAATCAAGTACTGGGCTTACCAGGTATGTCGCAGTGGAGGCGTCTGTGGAATTGAAAAATGTAAATTGACCATCACTCCATAGTATAGCCGCTGGCAACGTTCCGAATGGAGTCCAACCATCTGGTTGTTCGGCCGAAAAATCTTCAAAGAAAAAGAAGTCAGGTAACTCCATTACAACAGATAATGATGCATCGCCTCCATCAACTACAATCTCTCCAGCTTGATCCAAGAAGCCTGATTTACTAATAGTAAAAGTGTAATTCCCATCCATAAGATTTTGAAACCTCACCAGACCATCTGAATCGGTAAACATTGTACCACTTCTTTGCAAATTGAATTTGGCGTCCTCAATAACATTTCCTTCAGTATCTTTTACATCAACACTTAAGTCATATTGTTCAAAGTCAAAATCAATTTTGAAATTTTCAGATTGTATTATTGTATTATCTGATTCATCTTGGATAAAAATTACAACTTTCAAATCACTCGCCGTTTCGATATTCGTATCGGATGCATCAAAGGTGTAGCTCAATTCTAAAACTTCACCAGATTTGAGTTCCATTAATTCATCACCAGACGGACCAGTCAAAAAAGCCATAGTTACATCATGAAACAACTCCTCTCCATTAGTTCCAACATTGTCATATGTTAGTGCCTCTGTTATTAGTACATTCAATTTTAAACCCGCTTCATAATCCTGAAGCACGTTTATTTCAGCATTAATTTCTACTTGTTTTGAAGCACTTACTACAGATTCTTTAGGAATGATTTCAATAAAAGTCAAATCATTTAAAAAAGAATCGTAATCCGGTTGAATAATGTCAAATATGTCGGGAAATCTAAGTCCGTTTATGTACAAACTAGGTGCACCAGGGGCTGTATAAAATTCAAATTTTGTGTCATTTTCTAATATATGATATGGGTCTCCATCTCCTGGAAAATCCATCTGATATCTTACCGAAGTATGTGTTTCACTATTTTGCTCAAGCAATGGATCCAATATTGCGTTTGCTGGAGCACAAGGACCACAAGTAGAAGATGTGAATTCCTCGTAAAGCGGTTTTAATGGTACTTGTCCAAAAAGCGTACTAATAATAAAATAGAAGAAAAATGTCGCAATTGATGTCTTATGTAAGTTCATATTAATTTACTTTTTGAATTATTTACTCCTAATATAAACTACCAGAACAGCTAAATAAAACATATTTAACGAACAAAATAGGATTTCAGAAATACATATATTTTGCTATTTATTACTAAATTTAGTGATAAAGCACTATTTAAACAGGATTTTCGATGGAGAACTTCACTCATAAATTAATTTCAAATTTGACCCCAAATGAAAAAGTCAACTTCAAAAGATATAGTAGAATACATTCAACCAATCAAAACAAGAATTACATAAAAGTCTACGAAAAACTAGTTTCAATGACCAGTTATGAAAGAAATGACCTTTTAGAACTATTCAAAGGAACTAGCATAAAGAGATATCTGAATTCCGAGCTTAGGTATTTGCAAGAACGTGTTCTTCTCAGCCTTGTCAGCTATGACATGAAGCGATCTAAAAGAAATCAAATCCAAAAAGATATACTTATAATCGATGCACTTGCTTCGCGTGGATATCAAAAAGAAGCTTCCAAGAAAATAAAGGCTGTAAAAAAACGAGCCTTAGCGCAAGAGGAATTTACATTCCTCCTTCATCTAATTGAACTTGAAGAGTCCGTCCTTTTTAAAGAAGGATCATTAGGTTACAAAGAAAAACTAGATGTACTAATTCTAAAGCGAAAAGAGATTAATGAGAAAATTCAAAATCTAAACGAATATCATAGACTAAGACAAACGACAAGAGAGTTGCAATTCAGCAAGAATTTATTAGAAAAGAAAGGATTACTGAAATCACTCAATGAGAATAAATTAATCAATGATAAAAAAAAATGCTTGAGTACAAGAGCAAAAGAACATTGGTTTTATATAAGAGTCTTGATTAGCTATATGAATTATGATTTTATAAAAGGATTGCAAATATCTTCTGACTATATCAATTTTATGATGAAACATCAGCATTTATTTCTTCAAAGCAAAATTCTTCCCGCACTAAGCAACTATATTTTTCATGCTGCTTTAACAGCAAAAGAAAATCACTTTCACAGAGGTGTTAAATTAATACAACAACTTTCAAAAAGTGGAAATTTTTCTTCTCATTACATTAGCTATATATTAGATAGCCGTTGTCTTGAATTTGCATATTATTCACAGAATCAACAGATGGCTAATAAATGTTTAAAATCTATTATCAAACTTTTGAAAAAAAATATTAATAAGTACGAAGAGCCACAAATTCAATATATATACATGCTCGTCGTAAGAACCTATATTGACCTTGAAGACTATCAGAAAGCAATGAAAATGTGTAATCTGTGGCTACGAAGAGGGGTGTTAGAATACAGAAAAGTTCAGGCAAGACTTTTCTCTTTGCTAATAAATTATTCTTTAGGGCATTTCGAGCTAATTAGATCCGAAATTAGATTACTCAAACCACTAGTGAAAATTAATATCAGAGATAAAGAACTCGTGGATATATTTTATAAATTTTTTCAACTAACTATAAAGTCATCAGCCGATAAAAATGCTCAGATTGAGATTCTCCAAAAATCACTCAATATGATCAATAGGAAAAATCCTGGGTATTTCATCTTCGTTGGTTTTAATTATTTTGAATGGAGTAAGAAATTAGATTAAACTTCACCACGATTACTAAGGAGCATTGGATTAATTTATTACCTTCATTTTGGTGTTAAAATAATTTTTTACGACCACCTTAAGAATAGAAAATAGACATCTTGCTGCTGCTCATCCTTATTTAAAGAAAATGAATTTTAAAAACTACAGTTTAATTGCCTTACTATTTATCATTTCATGTAAGAATCCAGTTAACAAACAGAATTCATTAGAAAACACAAAGTCCAACAATCCACTTACCTATGAGCCATTTGAAATTAAATCACAAATGTTGCGCTGTTGGAATTCCTATACAGATTATGCATGGGGTATGGATGTATTATTGCCATTGTCAAAATCTGGATTTAATTGGTATAATGAATCCTTAGGTATTTCTCCTATTGATGCATACAGTACTTTAACGGTTATGGGACTAGATGGCGAAGCTAAACGAGTTGAAAATTACGCCCTTAATATGGATTGGGACAAAGATGTTTTTGTGCAAGTCTTTGAGGTAAATATTCGAATCCTAGGTGGGTTATTGGCAATTTATGACAATACTAAAAATCCTGAAATTCTCAATAATGCAATAGACTTTGCAGACAGGATATTGCCAGCATTTGATTCTCCAACCGGAATTCCTTATCACTCTGTGAATCTTAAAACGGGTGCAACTAGCGGCAATAATGGTGAGGGTAGTGGCAATGTTGTTAATACTGCTCAGGCAGCAACCTATTTATTTGAATTTGGAATCTTAAGCTATTATTCTAAGAATCCAAAGTATTACCAAGTTGCAAAAAAAGCGACCTTAGCGATATTTGAAAGAAAATCAAAAATTGGTTTGCCTGGGGATTTTATCAATGTCGAATCGGGTGAATGGACCAATGACTGGTCCTATCTTCAAGCTGGCATGGATTCATATTATGAATATTTATTTAAAAGCAATTTACTTTTTCCCGACTCTGAAATAAATGACATTTGGAATTACAGTTTAGAAAAAATCAATCAATATTATTCTGATGAATATGAAGGAAAACAATTTTACGCATGCGTAAATATGCACAATGGTGAAATAGTAAAAAGATCAATGTCTCTTTACGATGCCTTTTTTCCCGCTGTGCAAGCACTACATGGAGATTTGGCCAATGCAGAAAAAAATATGGCAACGTGGGATTGGCTGTGGGATAAATATGGTTTGCTTCCGACGAGGTACCTTTATGAACAAGATAAAATTGAATATGCCAATTCAGAATTAAATCCAGAAATCATAGAATCAGCATACTACCTACATCAAATCACTGGCAACAATAAATATTTAGAAATGATACAGAAGTATTGGGCAGACATGAAAGATTGCTGTATAAATGATACAGCTTTTCATGCGGTTTCTGATGTTCGTACCATGAAGGAAAAAGATTACCTTGCCACTTATTTCTATGCTGAAACATTAAAATATTTTTACTTAGCAGTAGTAGACGATCACATATTTAATTTTAATGACTACATCTTCAATACGGAAGCGCACCCATTCAGAAAAAGCAATTTTAATAACGAAAAGGCTAAAACATATTTAGGGATCAATTAAACTCAACAATAGATGCTTGCAATATATCCTTCCCATTGTTGCTTCTATTAAACTTTCGTTTTTGGCATTAATAGGAGTAGGGGAAGCTGCCTAGAGACCGATATTTTTATCAAAGAATTCTTGAATTCCTTTTGCTAGGCTACCTTCATGATCATCAGATTGCCTTCTATTGTTGCGCTTGATGAATGCTTGTTTCCCTTTATTGCGTTGTCTTTCTGATCTAACTATTACAACATAATCACATCCCAATCATTAGCTAGTAAGAAAAACACTAATTGAAATTCTTCAAGGGACTATTCTTTTTTGTGAAATCGGAATGATTAATTATTTCTTAAAATAATCTTGTGTGGTATTCCATCTACAGTTAATAAATAAAGACCATCGACAAAGTTATTCATCAACTCGATTTTACAACTTGTTTCTCCTATTGTGGTGATGATTGGTATGCGTTGACCATGTAAGTTGAATAATGCTATCTCACTATCTCGATGATTTAATGCTACCTCAAAAACCCCTTTGTTGGGATTGGGAAATATAAGCAACTCTTTTTTATCGTATATGTCGTTGGTTGAGACTTGAAGATCACAATCGGTTGAGTGAATTTCAGGCATTGACAATAAATTCTCTCGCATAAAGCTGACCTGATCTGGAGTAAAAAAGATCATACAACCCACATTCATAGTATTTGATGTCATATCGATTTCATCATCATCTGCTTCAGTACATGTATTCTCTTCAAAATCATCACATATAAAAGTAGCTCCGCAAACGGGTGTGTCATCAGCAAAATCATCAATGCTGCAAATGTCAACTCCTGAAGGGCCAGTGCCGAAAGTATGGAGTAAGCCTAAGCCATGCCCGATTTCATGAGCCAATATTCCTTCTCCCGTACTTGCTGGTCCTAAATTGGCACCTGTAAATACCCCAATGTCAAGAGCTACTCCTGGAATGCTACTAGGATCAACAAAAGTATCTAATGGCAAAAAGCCTGTTGGCGGTATCCCATAATTACTGGTAAAAAAGTTGCTAACGGTTGGCATTATCCAAATGTTGAAATATCTGGTTGTATCCCAAGGCGATTTTCCTCCTAGATCATCTGACTTAAGAGATTCAAGTGGGTCGTTGATGTCAAATTCAATATTAACTTCGGTTCTCGTAATTCCATCTGTTGGGTTGCCTTCTTCGTCTTCTGTCGCAAGGCATATTCTAATCCCTGAATCATTTATCAGATGTCTAAATCTCTCCCGTATTGAGAAAGTATCTACGACGCCACAGAATATATTATTGACATTTTTAACAATACTATGGATACTGTCATTTTCAATATTTTCTGCCTGATTGCCATATAGGATATGAATGACCGTTCTGATATTAATTACATCACTATCACCAGATCTATATTCCAATTGACTGGTCTCCATTTGAAAATTTGGAATATCTCGCGTCATAAAATTTTCAGTATAACACGCTGAGTTATTTTGAGAGTTTCCCTGAAGAGCTAAAAGTATAAATGGTATTATTAAAACATTTTTCATAGGTCAATATCTAGTAAGGTTTAAAATTCTCATTCAAATGTGAATTAAGTATTATATACTCAGGTATTGCCACAATAAATAACACTTTTCAAAGCACCTAACATAAAGTCTCCATCCCAAAAAGTATATTCCTGTTGGGTAGAAAAATAGTAAATGAGCCTAAAAAATTAACCAGCAATCTATTCATTGTCTCTTGTTACTATTAATTGGCTGCACTTTCTTACAAATATACTTTAACTTGATCATCTTCTATGGTCAAATCCTGCAATCTAATTTTATTTTTTTGTTCTTTTCCTTAAAGTCTTTAGAGTTAGTTATGAACAATGATCAAAATTCAGAAGAACAGATTTTTATTCTACCTAATGAAAAACTAATAAGTAAAAAAGAAAAGGAGAATATTCATGTAAGAATATTCCCCTTTCTATTTTATAAGTTACTTTTTTCGTCTGTCGATTTTATCCAAGTTCTTGTTGAACCATATAATAAAAGGCCGCTCGGTTTTTCATACGAATGCCAGACATTTTATCTGCAACAGCTTTGACCATAGTTGCTCCTTTCTCTTTGTCTTCAACTCCTAGTTTTTTAACGACAAAGTTTTTACGGACAGTTTCCAATTCTGATTCATCTGCTCCTGAAACCAACAAAGCATCTTTGTTGTCTACAATCAATCGAAGATTTCCGACCAATTTATCTAGCAATTCATCGTCGATATCACTTACTCCACATTCATTTAATTGATTCGTTGCTTGGGTTTTAAGCTTGGCTAATTTTTCATGTAATTCGCTCATCCTAATTGTATTTTTGGGTTAGAAAATGTTGTTATTAGGAGTTCGCTTTCAATATACAAAAAAAATAAAAATCGATCATAGTTACCTCAAAAAAAATCCAATAGACAGTTTTAAGTATAATTACTAGATAAAATTGCTTTTGGATATTTTGAATTACATAATATTGGAAACTTGCTTAAATAATAAAACCACAATAGGAAATATTCAAGTAAAGAAAAGGGAGTAAGAAAATATGCTAATTAGATATAGAAAAAAGTAACCAAAAGTAATATTTCCTTCGAGTGCATACTTTTTGAATTGCTGTTGCATCATTATTTCATATTTGCGCTAAGCGAAAAATTATCAATGCAAAGCCATGTTTATTAAGCCGCGGCCCGTTAAACCCGATTTATCCACTTAAAACCCCAATATTCATCAAAATTCACTTTTTCATTTCTTCTATTATGTCTTCCTGAGGCATCGAAAGCTTGTTTCATTTTATTAATTTCGTCTGAATAAATTGAAACCTTTGTTTTATGAAGTTTAGATTGGTTGGGTTGTTTCTTTTGCTGTTCATTTCAGCTTGTATCACGGAAGAACCTCAAGGTCCTGCTCAAGTCGTGAGTGAAGAGATAGTTTTTGTCAGTGGAGAGATTGTAATTTTGTCGGGCAGGATATTGTCGCAAGATGAAATATTTGGTACGGATCATGGATTCGAAATATCAGAAAATGAAGATTTTACCAATCCTCTTATTGTTTCTTTGGGAGAAGTAAGTGTGCCTGGTCGCTTCATCGCACAGACTGACCAACTTGATATCGATAAAATGTATTTTGCGAGGAGTTTTTTAGAGCAAGATGGATCATTTGTGTATGGTCAGACTTTAAGCTTTACAACCTTGGATCCCCAGATCAATTCTTATGAACCAAAAGTCGCTGAAGAAGGTGACGAGATTACCATTGTGGGAGTTGGACTAACCTCCGACACGAAAGTCTTTTTCGGGGATAGAGAGATTACTGATTTTACATTTTCTTTTGAATCCATCATAACCTTTCCGGTCCCAGAAATGCAGAATGAATTCATCATTGATATTTCTTTGGTCACCCAAGAAAAAGAATTGACATTTGAAGAACCTTTTGAGTATATTATCGGAACATGGGACTTTGAGGGAAATTTTGAGGATAGTGAATTTGATCAAGGAATCATGAACAGATACCTCGATATCAATTATGTAAAAGACGATACAGATTTGATCGTTTTTAATGGCCTATTGGATACCGACAACCAACCTGGCGCAGATACAATCAACAAACGTTTTCATAGAATTGACTTGCAGAACTTTAGTTCAGAAACAGTAGCTTTTGATGGCGATTTTACTGTTGGAGGAATTCAGGCGTATCCATACTTTGGGATGGGTTCATTAGAGCTGATAGGATTCAATCAAGGGGATCTGATTCTTTCAGATAAAATTTATGCTTTCCAAAATAACGATGTTGAGTTGATCACCACTGCTCCTGAAGCTTTGTATAATGCAGTGTGTCACAACATCGACAATAGGCTTTACATTTATGGTGGAGAAAATGGTGAACGTGATGATAATACGACGATTTATATTTATGACATTGACGCTGATTCTTGGACAAATATTCAAGGTTTTGAAATTGAAATAAGCAATGATCTTCCCAATTGGTCGCACAATGGAAATTCATATTTTCTAGCGAGCAACAAAGAAATTTGGGAGTACGATATTCTTGCCGATACATGGACAGTGGTCAGCAATTACCCTGGCAATATTGGAGATATTGGTTTTGCATCTGTTTTAAACGACCGCGTTTTTATTGGCATGTTTGATAGCTCCATTGATATCTTCGAAATCAACACCACCACCTTTGAAAAGTGGAGAGCCAAAAATAGTGTGATCGGAGGATTGGATAAAAGTACCATTGCCATGTGGACCCAAGATGATAAAATTTTTGTGTTGCGAAATGTTAGAAATGAAGCACTGAATATCTTTTCACTCAACCCAGATAATTTTTAAGATGAAATATTTTTCAATATTATACATAGTCTTTTTTATCGCTTGCGCAAATGTTGCCCTAGGTCAAGTGAACGAAGATATCGGAAGTGATAGAGGAGGAAGCGGTCCCTTCAAAGTAGACATAAAAGTTCAAGATGCAGAAACCAAAGAGCCGCTCATTGGTGTAAATATTCAAGTACTTAGCAAGGCGCAAGGAGATATCACCGATGTGAATGGTGAGGCTAGTTTTTATTTGGACAAAGGTTCTTATTCTTTGAAGTTGTCATATGTTGGTTACAATGAATTGCTTTACAACGGAAAAGTGCTCGGTAAAGGAAAACTCACTGTGCGTATGTCGCAAGGCGCCGAAACCTTGGATGAAATTGTCATCAGTTCCAAAGCAAGCGATGACAATGTCAAGAATACTGAATTAGGAAAGTCCGTATTGTCTGTCGAAACCATAGAAGGATTGCCTCCTTTTGTTGGAGAAGTTGATGTGCTTAAGTCCATCACATTGCTTCCAGGAGTGAGTTCTGTAGGAGAGGCTTCTTCGGGCTTTAATATCAGAGGTGGCAGTACAGATCAAAATTTGATTTTGTTAGGAGGAGCACCATTGTACAATCCTTCTCACTTGTTTGGATTCTTTTCTGCATTCAATTCAGATCTTTTGCAAGACGCCATTATTTATAAGGGAGGAATCCCAGCCAACTATGGAGGAAGAGCTGCCTCTATCATCGATTTGAAATTAAAAAGAGGTAATCCCAATGTTTGGGAAGGCAAAGGATCTCTAGGATTGATCTCTGCCAAGGCCGTCGCCGGTGGACCGATCATCAAAGAAAAACTAACACTGTTGGTAGGAGCAAGAACCTCTTATTCCAACTGGATTATCAATTCGATCAATGATCCAGATATAAGCAATAGCGCAGCGCGATTCAATGATGTAAATGCGATACTTGATTATACAATCAATGACAGTGGTAATATTAAATACAATTTCTACCGATCAGCCGATGACTTCAATCTAGTAAGTGATACATCCTTTGTTTGGACCAACCAAAATCACGTACTAGAATACAACCAAGGAATTGGTGAAAATTTAATCCTCAGCACCTCTTTAAGTGATGTGGAATACAAATTTTCAATTGTAAACGATTCTGACATATTTTCTTTTGATCTAGATTCTAAAGTAAAAGACCAAGCAGCCAATCTAAGTCTTAAATACTTCTTCAGTGATAAAAATGAATTGATCGTTGGTGCACAGACCAAATTGGTAACGATATCACCTGGCGAATTGACACCCGGTGAAAATTCTCCTGTACTACCAAAGGAAGTGGCCTCAGAAAAAGCCCTTGAGTCTGGTTTTTTCTTGAACCACAATTTTGAATTGGGCTCCTACATCGGATTGTCTTATGGCTTGAGATACAATATTTATAATTTTTTGGGACCTAAAAGCATTGCTGAATATGAAGAGATACTTCCGAGAACAGCAGAAAATATTATAGGCTTTAAAGAGTATGGAGCCAATGACGTCATTCAACAATATGATGCTTTCGAACCACGTGCAGCCCTGAGAGTTTCTTTCAATGAAAGCACGTCTTTCAAGGTAGGATTTAATAGAATGAATCAATTCATTCATTTAATATCAAATACAACAACCATTGCGCCTACAGATCTTTGGAAGTTGTCGGATCCATTTATCAAACCACAAATGGTGACTCAGTACTCGGCTGGGATTTTTAAAAATTTCGCCAACAACAACTACGAGACTTCTGTTGAAGCGTACTACAAAGATCTTAGAAACATTGTCGATTACAGAGATGGTGCGTCGCTTATTCTGAATGATAATCTGGAGACAGAGTTGTTGAGTGGAAAGGGGCTTGCCTATGGAATAGAATTGTATGTAAAAAAGAACAGCGGAAAGCTGACGGGCTGGGTTAGTTACACCTACTCAGTAAGTCGAAGACAGGTCATCGGTTCTTACCCTGAAGAGATTATCAATAATGGAGCATGGTATCCTGCCAATTTTGATAAACCTCACAATCTTTCAACAGTTGCCGAATATAAATTCAGCGATAAATTTAAGATGTCAAGCATCTTCACGTACAGCACTGGTAGACCAGTAACCTTTCCCGAGGCCAAGTTTAACTACGAAGATCAAATCTTTGCATTGTACGGCATTAGAAATTCTGAACGAATTCCTGATTACCACAGGTTGGATGTGAGCATGACCATCAGCTTGGAGAATTCTAAGCCTTTGCTTGCTGGGGACTTGGTATTCTCAGTCTACAATTTGTACGGCAGAAGAAATGCCTTAAATGTATTTTTTGATGATGTGATTGGATCACCGCCACAAGCATTTCAGTTATCGGTACTAGGAATTCCTTTCCCATCAGTGAGCTACAATTTTAAATTTTAAACTTCCCAATTGATTGTCATGAAATTATTAAGCATATATACTCGATTGTTTTTCTGTTTGGCTTTTGTTTTGGTACATCAGGGATGTATTGAACCTTTGGACGTACAGACAGAAGTTTCCAGACAATTGCTCGTTGTAGAAGGATCCATTTCAACGGGCCAAGGCCCTCATTCGATACGACTGGAGACAAGCGATCAATTTGGAGATGTTTTTACGGGATTTCCTACACCCGTTTCTGAGGCAACCGTTTACATCCGAGATTCAAGAGGCAACAATCAGTATCTTGAAGAAGATAGAACTGGACTTTACCTGACTGATTCAGATTTCAAAATCGAAGTAAATGAGAGCTATACATTAAATGTAAATACACCTGATGGAGATTGGTATATTTCAACACCCCAACAAGTGCTTCCTGTGACACCTATCGATGATTTGTCAATTGAGTGGGTGAAGCAACCAGGATTGTCAGATTTGAGCTTTGAGTCTGGAGTGGATGTATTCTGTGAGTTTACAGATCCAGCTGACGAGCAGAATTTTTATCAATGGAATGTAATAGGGGAATATAAAATAAGTACCCGTCCTGATCTGTATGTTGCACCTGGACCATTCGGCGGGGGCACACCTTCTCCAAAAAATTGTTGTGCAATATGTTGGGTAAAGGAGCCGACTGTGGATGTTGCTACTTACTTGTTTAAAGACAACTTAAGCAATGGAAACACTACAAAAACACAAGTGGGTTATATCCCAGATGATGGAGCTAGATTTGAAGACAAATACATGGTTGTCGTAGAGCAACTTTCTCTAACTCAAGAAGCATTTCAATTTTTTAGTTTGATTCAAAATCAGGCAAGCATAGATGGTGATATATTTGATCCTCCGCCAGCAACAATCAGAGGAAATATGATCAATGTGAATAATCCTTCAGAGGCAGTGATTGGCCATTTTTCTGTGTCAGACGTTGCCGTTGATACTATTTTCATACAAAACGATATCATTCTAGAACCTCAATCCAGCCAAATTTTCCGTGACGATTGCAGGGTGATTCCTTTTTCTACTGTTGTGCGGCCGCCTTACTGGTTTTAGTCTTAGGCTGTCTTCATGCTTGGGCCACCAGCTGTATTGCCATTCTCAGATTTGGTAGATGTCTGATTTCATTGCTGTGTTTGTAATGAAAGGCCTTGTCCGTATAACTGTAAACTTACATATCCTAGCTAATCTAAATGTTTTTAAAAGGTTCTTTATATATTGTTCATTCATTGTATAAATTACTCACATGTTTGGTTCTGAATTATCGCTGAGTTTAGTGTTGTTGATATTGGTTGCAATAATAGGCGGGACCTTATTACTTATTCAACGCTCACATCTTTTCAAAAGAATAGGAAAGATTCCTGAAGCTTACATTGACGAATTAAAAGACTTGTGTGAATCTGCTTTGACGACCAATGACGTTCCCATTGGAGCTTTGTTGATTTATAAAGACAAGATTATAGGAAGAGGGCATAATAAAGTAAAAGTCAACTAACAATTGTCTCAGCATGCAGAAATTGTTGCCATGGAAAATGCTTTCAAGGATTTGGGCGAGGAATTTTTTACACTCGATCCTGATCAGTTATTGTTGATTAGCACTTTTGAACCTTGCGCCATGTGTAAAGGGGCTATGATTGAAAACAACATCAAGCATGTAATTTTTGAAAAGCCAAAAAAGTTGAAAGTATATTACAAGTACATACCTAAGTCTCTGCGCTTTGAGCTTTTTAAATCTAGATTCCATGCACCCAATTTGTAAGAATCATTTTTTGCTAGGGTAGAATCATATAGAAAACATTTTGGTCTCGACAAAGGAAATAGCACAGTAGATGAATAGCATAAAAAATCTAGTAAGAAGATTGCTAGGAAAAAAATCAAAGTCTCTTTCCGCAAGAAATGCCTACAACCTGATTGCTTCTTCCTATGACCAAAAGCCCAATCAGATTATTCCCAAGCTTGATCAATTTCTAGTTGAAGAACTTTTAAAAGAAGACCCTGGTGACATTGCCAATTCTTTCGATTATGGGGCAGGCACAGGTAGGAACATTCCACTTCTATCTTCTTTGTCCTCTGATTCAGTTTATGCATACGACATTTCTATTGAAATGCTCAATATTTTAAAAGCCAAATTTCCACAAACAATTTTGGTAAGCGCAAAAAATAGATTTGACCTTTCTATTGCTACCAACTCCATTGACTTGATTCTTTGCAATTTATGCATTGGCTATGTGAAAGATATAGAATCTCTTTTTGCTGAATGGGATCGGGTATTGTCCAAACAAGGCATGATTATTTTGACCGATATTCATGTGGATTTATTGGCAAATGGAAATCGTAATTTTGACATTAATGGAAGTACGATTTACATAGATCATTTCTTGCATGAAGAAAAAACCTTCCATGCACTATTTTCAAAGTTTAATTGGGAGATCAGTCAATTCCAAGAAATGAAAGTCGATGAGAATGTCAAATCTATATTCGAGCAGAAATTGGATAGTTACTCTGCTTTAGAAGGCAAAAAAATGCTCTTCGGTTATAAGTTGAAAAAGAATTAGGTAACATAATTCATGTATTGAAAACAGCAAGTTTGCTTCACAGTTTTCGATGAATCGATTCCTAATATTTAATATGCTGCTTATTGCTTCATCAAGTTAGATCGACATTTCTATCTAACTTGCTTTAATGTATCTGCAACAGCTTGTGAAATTTTTAAAAACGAAGTGACTGGAACCGTCTCAAATTTCAACTCGTTTTTATCGTTTAATTTTCCTATTTGATTGGTGATTGTGACAAAATTTTCTCCGCTTTTTGCATCATATAAAGTAACTGTTGAATGATGGTTTTTCTTAGGGTCAGTAGCAGGCTTAAGCATGGTTCCCAATGCATCCATGTCACCTATTGATAATGCCTTTACCAATGAACCTCCATCTTCAAAATGGGATAGTGGTCCAACTTTGTTTTCCTCAAACCAAGAGTTTTCTACTTCACAGAATGGTTTGCTAGATTGTCCTACAGCAGTAATCAATGCAACAACCGTTGTCAATAAAATTTCTATTACCCAAATAAAGGTAAGGAAACCTCCTTTTACAGTCCCTCCTTTGATTCCCCATACTCCAACCTCATTGATTTCACCCATGATTGAGAATACGGCCTTCGGCTGCAGCAACAAACTTATTACCTCACCAATATTTATATTGCTTTTTGCAATTCCAATGGTGTCAGAACCTACAGTACCTGTCACATTAAAAGCCAAATCAATCCAGACAACCCAATGTATGTACAATGCAGTCAATGCCGCAAACAAGCAGAACACAAATGCAAGCTTCCCATTTCTTACTTTACCTACCTTTAGTACTAGTTTAGAAACCACGATCCCAATAAGGAATCCGAAAATTCCTGTTATGAAAAAGTTTATATACGGGATTGGAATGTACCATATTGAATATGCATAAATTAACGCTAAGATAGGGAGTGCTATTAACGCAACTCCGATCCATAGTGCAAATGATAAAGGAGAGTACTTTCCTGAAGACTTATAATATTGTTCCATGATTGATTAGTTGTGATAACAACATAAGGAAAAATATTGAAATAATAAAAATTACGATATGCACAATTTATCCAAGCCTACAACTCTCATCTTTTTTCTCTTGCTAATTATGAATAATAAATTAGGTGTAGCATAGTATGATGATTTCTTGGTATCACCTGTCTATTATGAAAATCCCAGTCTAAATTACTTGGTTTTGTCTGAGTGAACATGAAAGTAGAGTAGTGTAATAATTTTTTTTTAAAAAGAACCAACTCAAAAGATAAATCCATAAATTGCAATCAATGATTGAGAAACATTGATTCAATATGCTTTAGATTTTTTTTTACAGACATTGAATTAAAGTTGGATTAATAGATCAGGTATAAAAACAAAACATGAAATTGAATAGAGCTTTTGGCATTTTGACAATGCGACTTATTTTGGGATTCCTTTTTTTCTGGCAAGGCTATGGTAAGGTTTTTAAATTCGGAGTTGATGCTGTTTACAATAATTTTTTTAAAAAGACTTACGAAGAATTATTGCCGGATTTCATTGTTGCCGGAACTGCTTACTTCACCACCTTCGCAGAATTAATTGCCGGATTTTTATTGGTGATTGGTTTGGGAAGAGATTGGGCTCTTTACATATTGGCTGCCGTTTTGGTGGTTGTTACTTTTGGGCATGGAATGGCTGAACCGATTTGGGATGCATCTCACGTTTTGGTACGAGCTATATTTTTGATTCCACTCTTACTATTACCAAAAGAATGGGATATTTTTTCTGTTGATTATCTTATCAGAAAGGATAAAAACAAAAACGTTTAAAGCACATAGTAGCACTATAATATTCTGTCGATCCATTGCTAGCTTTTGAAGCAATTGAGAATAAAGGAATTTGGGTGATAAATGCAAATTAAATACATATACAATTTCTATATATGAATATTTAATTTAATTTCGGGGAAAATTTGAGTGTGAGAAATGTAAGCTGTGTACTTTTTGATATGGATGGTGTCATTATTGACTCAGAAGTATTGCACAAGAAGGCCTATTACCAAACCTTTAATTCCCTGAATCTTACTGTGTCTGATGAATTGTATCGATCACTCACAGGGTCATCAACCCTCAATGTATTTCAGAAAGTGGTTGACCATTTCTCACTAGATGAAGATCCTAGCGAACTAGTTATACAAAAACGCAGATGTTATGTTGACTTGTTTGAAAATGATCCCACATTGAAATTGGTCAATGGAGTAGAAGATATTATCAAGTACTTGTATGAAAAAGGTGTAACATTGGTATTGGCATCTTCTTCAGCGATGGTAAACATCGATCGTGTCTTCAATCGGTTTAACTTGAATCAATACTTTACTGCAAAAATAAGTGGCGCCGACTTGATGCATTCTAAACCCCATCCAGAAATTTTTGAAAAGGCAGCGGAACTTGGCAACACAGCCAAAGAAAATTGTATCGTAATTGAAGATTCTGATAATGGGGTAAAAGCTGCCAATGATGCGGGCATATTTGTCTTAGGATACAGGAACCCACTTGTAGATGATCAGAGCTTGGAAAATGCAGACGCAACCATTTCTGACTTCCAAGAATTGAAGTCATATGTTTAGATGATGAAAGATTGTTTGAGTCGAGCTCAAATATCATAAGATTCCATTTGCCGAAAGGGGAAAGCAAAAAAAAGGAGATACTTTTCAGTACCTCCTTCATGGGATCAATTATATTTTTATTAAACGTTTTTGATCTTTCTTGTTGGGTAAGCAACATCGATTCCTGCTTCTCCAAATGCCTTCTTAATCTCTTTGTAAGAATTGAAATATACATCCCAGTAAGATGCATCAGTTGCATATGGTCTCACAGCAAGCAAAACATTGTTCTCGTCAAATTTTTCGATCTCAATTGTAGGCTCATCTGGTAACTTAGAAGTTACTTTGTCCAATGCACCTTTGATGATTCCTTTAACTTTGTCAAAGTCCTCCTCGTATGGCATTGCAACGTTAAGATCAACTCTTAATTTGCCATTTGCCGTAAGGTTGGTCATAACTCCACTCGTAGCAATTCCATTAGGCATGATTACCTTTTTGTTGTCAAGTGAGTTTATAACTGTATTGAATACTTGAATCTCAGAAACATGACCTACAGTCCCTTGGATATCAACAAGATCACCCACTCTGTAAGGCTTGAATATCAATACCATTACACCAGCCGCAAAGTGTGAAAGTGTTCCGGACATTGCTGCACCTATTGCAAGACCTGCACCAGCAATCAATGCTGCAAAAGCAGTAATTTCAATTCCCACAACCCCAGCTGCAGAAATTACAACCAATACTTTAAGAAGCACACTTACTAGTGATTTAAGAAAAGGTACCAAATCTCCATCAATACCTGATTTAGCTAATGATTTTCCAATCAATCTAGTAATAATTCCAACAATCCAAAATCCAATGATCAGGGTTACTATTGCTGCTACAATCTTTGGTGACCAAGCCAGCACTGTCTCTATGATTGTCGATAAGTTGATATTCTCTAACATTCGTTTTCGATTTTATAATTTGTGTAAAAAGGTTCATTATTGAGACGGCAAACTAGCAATGAGTCACAGAAATGTTAAAATTAATGTATATCATAGGTTTTCATTAAGACCCAATCACTCCTTTAATATCAAGTTGTACCTTGAGGTATGATAAAAATGATACACACATCGTTGCTAATTTTAACTGCAAGTATAGTTGGCTTCTCTCAAGAATCTGATTGCTCACGAATCACCAGTTTTGGTGATGTAGAGATTTGTTTGCCATTCATCAATGGGTATGTGGAATGCTATACCGATCCGCTCGTAAAAGAAATGGCCGACAAAACCGAAATTGCCATCAATTCGGTTCTAGGATATTATCTTAACGATGATACTTATGAACAGAGAAGCATGCTAGGCATCATCTCATTTGATGATTACTTTAAAATTTATGCAACAAATCAATTGGCAGAGCTCGATGCTGATGTAAATATGTTGAATGAAGTAAAATCCGCTTTGTCAGGAAATTTTTTCGAAAAAAGTTGGGACTCCTTGGTAGACGAATTTATCGATGATGAACTACAAGTAGAGATAGGTGTTCCCACCATGATCAAGGATTACCAAATCAATGACAACTCTTTTACTTTTTTGATGATCACAAAATACGAAGTTGAAAACCAAGAGCCAACCATCATTGCCATGTCTATGAGTGGGATGTTGGTCAACAAAAGGCTGGTTTGGATGGCCTACTATTTAAACTACGATGGAGAAGAATCCATTGACAAACTACAAGGGAAAACCGATCAGATCGTTACAGCTTTCATGGATGCGCAGCGTTCTTAAGTTGGATAATTTGCAATTTTAAGTCAAACAATGACCTCCTGCATTTTTAATTTTGTTAGCAACATCTCTCATCTTGCTATTCCAGTTCGATTGAACAATCCTTTTGCTCGTGAGATTTCTGAAATCGCCATGACGGCAGCCAAAGATTTTCAATCCTACCTTATTTCTGCTTCTACCAAGTGGGATTATGATTTCCATGCCCAGAAGGGGAAAATGTTTGGTGTACTCGTAGTGGAAAAACCAGATACAAGTCTTGCATACCTCGCTGCAGTATCTGGAAAATTGCCAAACAAAATACATGATCCCAATCTGGTGCCATCTGTTTTTGATGACTCAACAGACGATTATTTTATCAATAGAGAAATGACTTCTCTGACAAAGATGTGCAAGTTGATCGACAATACACTTATTGAGAAAGAAGTAGCATCCTTAAAAGAAGAACGAAGACTAAAGTCAATGGCTATCCAAGAAAGACTTTTTGAAAATTATACATTTTCCAATCTTTCCGGTGAAACAAAAAACATCAGCGAGATATTTTTTCATTTTAATAAGAAGTCACCTCCCTCCGCAGCAGGTGAATGCGCTGCTCCTAAATTACTCCAGTACGCAATTGAAAATAATCTCAAACCAATTTCTATTGCCGAGTTTTGGTGGGGTAATCCTCATAAGTATCAGGATAAGCAACATGGTCTATTCTATCCAGCGTGCAGAGATAAATGTAGGCCGGTCTTGGAATTTATGCTTGATGATGACACTTTGTATGATGCTGTTGATTAATGGTGCGCAACCATGCTACAGCTTATTTGAAAAGGATTTAATAGCTCCAATCAAATAAAATTTCAAGTTTTTTTTTCTTGCAAACAATAAGTGATTACTTCACATAGTTTCATACCATAGAAAATATCAATATCCCTTCCTGAGATCAGTTTGAATACAATTTTTTCCAACTTTTAATTGAAATGTATTCGAAGCATCAATGATATTTATTTCAAAAACCTAACTTTTTTTTTACAAACATTATGGAAAACGAAACGCATCAGCAAGTCCTTGTTGCAGGGGGCGCGGGCTTTCTAGGCACCGCTATTGTAAATTCGCTATTAGAAAATAATTTCAAAGTTGTAGTTCTTGACAACTTGAGATTTGGTACAGAAACCATCCAGAAATTTACAAACAACAAAAATTTTAAATTTCATTTCGGTGATATTACATCACCACACGACATAGAAAAAGCGATTGTCGATTGTGATTATGTAATTGCATTGGCGTCCATCGTAGGGGATCCTGCATGTAGCCTAGATCCTCAATTGACCATGAAAATCAACTCAACAGGAACAGAGAAATTGATTAAGAAATCAATCGAGCATAAGATCAAAAGATTTATTTTTGCCTCTTCATGTAGTGTTTATGGAAGCAATAAGGAGTCTAATATAAATGAACTCGCACCCTTAAATCCACTGTCACTATACGCAGAAAGCCAGGTAAGCACAGAGCAATTCTTAGAAGAAAACGCAAATGATCTAGAGTATACAATTTTAAGGCTTTCAACTTTATTTGGTCTTTCTGAAAGAAGGCGATTTGATCTTGTAGTTAATTTATTTGCAGGAAAAATTGCGAACGATGAACGAATTGAGATAACGGGAGGCGAACAATGGAGACCATTCTTAGATGTACGAGATGCCGCTAAAGCGTTCTGTAAAGTAATACAGTCTGACAGCAAAGATGTGGCCGGACAAATATTTAATGTCGGTGGAAACCATTTAAATTTTCAAATCAAAGAAATTGGGGAGATTATAAAAAAAGCAATTCCTCATTGTGATTTGATTCAAAGAGAAGATCAGTCGGATGCAAGAAGTTATCACGTGAATTTTGATAAGATTGAAAGTGTATTAGATTTTAAGCCAGCAAGTTGTGTAAAGACATCCATGCTTGAAATGATAGATGATGTCAGAAAAAATGAAATTGATCCACTGAATCCTAAATACCACAATTGGAAAGCATGGAAGGAAATCATTAGCAAAAATTACATCCCTTATGCAGTGCCAGATGTTTCAGAAGATGAAAAACAGGAAGTACTCAACACCATAGATTCTGGATGGTTATCTAGTGGTCCCAAAGTAAGACAGTTTGAAGAAGCATTGTACAATTATTTTGGTAAAGATGATTTGCATTGCATCACAGTAAGTTCCTGTACAGCAGCATTGCATCTTCAGTTGTTGGCCAACGATATCGGAGTCGGTGATGAAGTGATTACATCAACCAATACCTTTGCTGCTACAGTCATAACCATCTTGCAAACTGGAGCTACACCTGTATTGGTAGACATTGATCCAAAGACCAATAATTTGGATTTAACCCAAGTAAAGGATAAAATTACGTCCAGAACAAAAGCAGTGGTCCCTGTTTATTATGCAGGAAACCCATGCAACCATTATTTATTAAAAGATGTTTGTCACAAACATGGTATTTTGATTTTGGCGGATGCAGCGCATGGCTTTGGCGGATCTTTTGATGGGCAAAAAATGGGTACATATGAAGACGCTGCTTCATTTAGTTTTTACGCAACCAAAAACCTGACGACAGGTGAAGGTGGTTTGATTACCACTTCAGATAAAAAAGTCGCTGATCGAATTAGACAAATGAAGTCCTTTGGAAGAAAGACTTTTTCGGGAAAGCCGAATTATCTTTATGAAATCGATGAAGAAGGTTATAAGTATAATTTTACCGATATACAGGCATCGTTTGGTATGCATCAATTAAGGAAAATTGATGACTTTAATACATACCGAGCCGCTATTGTTGATTATTATAACAATGCCTTCAAAGATTGTCCACTGGTGAGCTTGCCACCTATGGTTGACTTTGGCTCAAGTACACATCACATATATCCACTGCGCATTCATTTTGATAAACTGTCCATCGATAGATTAGCATTGATCAATGCGCTATCCATCAATAAGATTGGTGTTTCAGTTCACTATGTACCAATTCATCATCATCCGTACTTTCAAAAGAAACTTGACGTAAAGAAATCCGATTTTAAACATTGTAATGAATTCTTTGCTCAAGAGTTGTCTCTGCCTCTGAGCACGAAACTTAAGACGAGCGAATTAAGACGTGTGTGCGATACGATTTTGGATATCATTCAATTCAATCAGAAGTAAGCTCAAGATTTTCTCTATTCTTTTTATCTTTAGTTTGATGCTTCATTACCTTACATCGATAGATAAATAAAATTATGAGAGATTCTGATTTTCATGCTAGTACACAAAGCATTTTGTCCTTGGGATATCTCTATCTCATTATTATGGGGATGTTTAATGAAGTGCTGTATTACAATCAATTGGATGTTGAGATTTTGAAGTATTCTAGCATCCTAGATATTATAGTAAGCCCACTGACAAAAATATCCAACACGGTCGGGATGGTGTTTTTCTTGGTTTTAATTGTATGTATCATATTCCTTCCTGCCTACTTGGCAGGAAAGAGAGAAAAGAATTGGTTTAAGAAAGCAGTTAAACTTGAAGACGGACTTGATGTGAAAGGAACCGCCTCAGCTCTATCGCGGACATTAATATTTTTAGCGGCATTGGGTATATCCGGTTTTTTTGTGGGAACAGGTATTGGCGGCGGATTTAAGATAGCACAAGACATCAAGAATGAAGAAATCGAATTCAATGACAAGATTCATTTTGTCAGTGGCGAAATATCTAACATTGCTTTGCTCGGTAAAAACAGTTCGTATGTTTTCTATAAGAAAGAAGGAAATAAAAATGTTCTCATTTCACCCATAAGTGGAGTGATAAAAAGTATTGAAGAGGTCGTAATGGATTAGTAGGATTACTTTCTTTGAATTTAAGAAAAGGCCAATATATAAGACCCGTACCTACAATGATGAGAGCCGAGTACCTTGGGCTTTGTGGCTCACGACTGACATCTAGATTGTCTTAAGTATTTTAATTTAGTTTCAGTTCAACGCTTAACATGGCATTGACCTCTGTTTCATTACATTTTGCAGACTTCCATGACAAAGACCTTATTGTTTTCTTGATCAATTGGTCTTCCTCTATATTAATTAGATGCATCTTGTCAGCTAGTTCTTGTATACTTTTTTCATCCTTTAATGCCATTTCTTTGGTCATATGGCAAAGGATTTGGTAACTATCATTTACGATTTCAACAATATTGTCATTTTTATCTATAGAAATTAAAATTGCCATGTAAGAGAATTTTTTTTCTCCGGCTTTTTCTGATAGCTCGTTTTTTAGTGCTTGTTCAATAGTTTCCTTATAGTCTGTAGTATTATTTACCAATACTTTAGATGTTAGATTATTGTTTCTTATTCCAATAATATATTTCCCTTTGTCATATTCTAAAGAATCCAATTTACATAATTCTTTTCTTGGTTGAGGGTTACTTAAATTCTCAATGATCTCTTTTATTCTTAAATATGCTTCTTTATCTTGTTTGGAGTGAATATAAATGTGAGTGTCATCTATTACTTTATTTTCATGGATAATCTCTGTTAAGAAATTTGAATCATTTTTATCGGACATTATCGTTAAACTATTTTCAACATCAGACGATCCAACCTTTATAGAATTTATATTATGAATTGGTATTGTAGATACAAATTCTTCAATAAATTCACTTTTCCATTCTTTTCTGTTGTAGACAAAAAGAGTATCATTTCTGAAGGAGAATTCAAAGGTATTTGACTTTATGTATTCATTCTCATTATCATTTATGAGAGAATTACTTATTGCACTTATTTCTGAGGCAGCATCAATTTGAGAATAAAGCGATGTTGTATAACTTGAAATAATGACTAGGATTAAAGTAGTTATTGCTTGTTTCATGTTTTGTTAATTTTATTTGTTGTGAGTCTATCTAATCTCAACGGAACGTTGAGATATAATCATGATCACAACCTGCTATTTATTGCTTTTTCATTCTAGAAATTAATCTTCAATTTGAGATTGCCCCAAATGAACCCACAACTATTTTTTGTAGAGTAGAAATACTAACTTCCTATTTATTTTTTTTGTAAAAGCAGTTTTTTCATTTTGACTATTTCACCAAGGTGTATCTTCCAAATACTCCAGCATCAATCCATCCTCTGTTTTTATCTTCTCCCTCCACAACAGAACTTCCTATAAAGTTTTCACGCTCTTCGCTGGTATCATTATCACAATAAGCAATCGCGAAACCAAAATCTTGATTGGCGGTAAGTTTGATGGGCGCATTGGTCATTCCATCTCTGTAGGTGTCCTTGTACATATTCAGTCTCACTTCCCAGAGATATTCATTATTTCCCAGCTCCACCATGGTAGAATTGACATTGTTGGGGTAGAGGTGTGGCTTTGAATCGGTACCTATATCTACTATTTTCTGATCTAAGGCGATATGATAGGCAAAAGCATTGTGATTAAATTGGTGATTTCCTCTTGAGCCATCTTCATCTACAAAAATCTCCAAACAGTCGTCATCCCAGTATCTTTTTAGTGGATTTCTGTTGTTGTCAACGAGAATATCATCGGTTATTTTAGCCAAAACAAACAATCCTTCCTCGTTCCACATGACCTTATATTGACCTTGGAAGTCATTTTTACTCGGTTTTTTTCCTACCCAGTACTGATCTATGGGATTCCAGGCCACTTTTTCCCATTCTGCGTCAATAATTCCATCGATTACTGGGAGTTTTTCACTGTATTGTATCGCTTTCCTTTCTCTAGGATTGACGGTAGGGCTTGATTGACAGGCACTTATGAAAATGATTAATACATATATAAATAAAATGTTATATGTTTTGTCAATTTTGGGCATTGTCATGAAAAAAAGGTGTTTCAGGGTTAAAAAATAGCAATATTATCATCGTTTTATATGTATTAAGAAAAATTTTAATATATAAAACACTGTAAATGGAATGAATCTTGCACTATCGCTTTCGAATAATTGATTGTAAGATTAATCCTCGACAAAATAAAAAGAATGACTCAATTCAACGACTCGTTCCCAAAATTCCCTGTCCAGGTGCCATCGAGCATTTACATAGCGCATTTGCGCAAGCATAATTAAAATATTATTTGATGAGAATAGTAATTATTGTTTTAACACTTTTATGGTTTTTCTTTGGCGCCAAAATCGCAAGCAACAAATTTTGCCCAGAGACGTCCGCTGCGACAGAAACCAGTACAGGGGCTATCGGTGCCACAGATTCCGATTGTTCTCTTATTCTTAAAGACAAAGACGGAGGTCTTGAAATAAGCTCTGCAGAAAATTTCCAATTTTTAAAGTCTTCTGCGGATGTCATGGGTACCACTTCGGAAATGGCCGAAACGTTAGGAGCCCTTACCACCTACCTCAATACAAATTCAAATCGATTTATGGAAATCACCGGTCTCTACATGGAGGCTGAAGAAAATATTACCGACAAGGACAATCTTGGTAAAGCCAGGGCGATAAGTGTAAAATCTTACCTCATGTCCAAAGGAATTGATGGCAAACAACTCACCACCAATGGCATGTTGGATAACAATATCTGTGCCTCTGACGATAAAATATTGAGCGGTGTAAAAGTTGCTTTTAGTGAAATTCCTTCTAACTAATAATCTGAATTAATAAAAAACAAAAGTTATGAATAGTTGTTTTTGGCTACCCTTGTTTTTAATGTCTGGTGCTTGGTTCTTAGGCTGGTTACTCGGACGAATGAAAAAAGCTGACACTGCTCATTTGGATAAAACCATCGCAGGTCAGAAACTTGAACTTGCCAACCTAAAGGCTGAAAAAGATACGCAAGTTTTTAAATTAAAAGAGTACGACGAAAAATTTGTACGCCTTGAAGAAAAACATAAAACTGACATCGCCGAACTTCAAGCAACTCCTTCCGGAGATGTGATCGAAAAAGAAGTTGAAGTAATTAAGGAAGTTGAAGTGATCAAAGAAGTTGAAGTGATCAAAGAAGTGGAGGTCATCAAAGAAGTGGAAGTCGAAAAAGAAGTGGAGGTGATCAAGGAAGTGGAAGTGATCAAAGAGGTCGAAGTAATCAAAGAAGTCGAAGTGATCAAAGAAATTCCTGTTGAGACGGTGAAGCACGTAGATGTCATCAAAGAAGTTGAAGTGATCAAAGAAGTGATTGTACCTAAAGAGGTTGAAGTGATCAAAGAAGTGGAAGTCATTAAAGAAGTTCCTGTTGAAATGATCAAGGAAGTGGACGTTGTCCGCGAAGTGATCAAAGAGGTTGAAGTGATCAAGGAAGTGCCTGTTGAAATCATCAAAGAAGTAGAGGTAATCAAGGAAGTTCCTGTGACAAGCAATGTCGAAGTCATCAAGGAAGTAGAAGTAATAAGAGAAGTGATCAAAGAGGTAGAAGTTGAGAAGATCGTACAGGTTGAAGTAGAGGTCATCAGAGAAGTTCCAGTTGAAATCATCAAAGAAGTAGAGATTGTGAAGTCTCTGGATATGGATAAGTTGCGCAGTATGATGGAGGAACTCGGGACCGTGGAAGTATCCAAAACATTGGTCAATGAGACCCGCACAGAAGGTGATGGCGAGATTGTCGAACGTAGAATTGGTGCGAGGCCTGAGGCCGTTGTAGCGGAGGGCGAAGGTAGTGATGATGCAACCAAGAAGGATGACGCTTCCGCAAATGTTTCCCCTGCTGCCGATGCTGATGCCAAACCAGACGATCTTAAAATGATTGAAGGAATTGGGCCTAAAATTTCTGAAATTTTGATAAAAGCAGGTATTACGAGTTTCAGTAAACTTGCTGCCTATAATCCGTCCGCAATAAAAGAAATTCTCTTGGAAGCAGGAAAACGATATGCCGCACACAATCCTGGTACATGGCCAGACCAAGCCAAACTTGCTGCCAAAGGCGATTGGAAGGCATTGAAAGCATTACAAGACTCCTTGGATGGAGGTAGATAGATCAAACCATTCTGACGTATAAATGACCCTAAGGGTCAAATATAAAAGGGTTGACTTGTCATCAACCCTTTTTCTATTTTTTATCTTTAGAATAAAAATATTCAATGTAATATATTCTCAAATTCAATGCTAGAGCTATTTAATTACATCAATGCCATCAGTCCAATAAAGGAAAAAACTTTTGTTGAACTTCAAAATTTATTCAAGCCAATTAAGCTCAAAAAGAATGAATTTTTTGTCGATGATGGCAGCTATGCAAATGAGATAGGTTTCCTTCAAAAAGGAATTGTCAGAGCATTTTTTTTAAACGAAGAAGGGAAGGAATATTCCAAACAATTTTTTGTTGGACCTTCGTTGATTGGTGCGTATACATCTTTGTTGACACGACAACCAGCTAAGATTGCCCAACAAGCTTTGACTGATTGCGAGCTTCTGGTGGCTGATTATCGTGCCTTGGAAAAATTGTATGATACACATCACGATTTGGAAAGATTAGGTAGAAAAATTGCAGAATACTATTTCTTGGAAAAAGAACAAAAGGAAATTGAAATGGCACTGCTCGATGCAGACAAAAGATATTTGATCATGCGTAAAAAATTCCCTGCCATCGAATCCCAAATTCCACAATATTACATTGCCTCTTATCTAGGAATTTCTCCAACCCAATTAAGTCGAATCAGAAGAAAATTACTGGAATCATAAGTTTCTTTACATATGTAAATGAATGACTGATCAAGATTCATGAAAATTGTGTCAAACAAATTATCAAGTCATGAATCGCATTTTATTTTATTTTTTAATTGCCATTTTTTCAATTTTTTTAGGAAGCCAAATCGTAGAAGGTCTACTTATACTCCCGCATTGGAAATCGTTATCTCCGACAGCATTTTATCAGTACTACGCGCAATTTGGACCCTCTTTGGGACGATTCTATTCCATGCTTACCATCATTGCGGTTTTGATTCCGATCTGTACCTGTATCTATTGCATTGTCAATAAAAAGAAAGGACTGACATTATCTATCCTGTCTTCCGTTTTTGCCATACTGGTTGTCCTTGTTTTTTATGTTTACTTCAAAGGCACCAATCTACAGTTTTATGCCTCTGCTTTTAACGCAGATCAACTGAAATCAGTTTTAGAAACATGGGGTCGATGGCATTGGGTAAGGATAATATTTGAAATACTATCATTGGTTTTTTTGATACTTGCATTTCATTTATTAGACAGTGAACATTCTGAAAATCACGCAGTTGGTACCTAAAAATATAATACCACTTTTCCAAATTCTATCTACCATACATTTCTTATATTCGTACCAACTTATTAGTATTCGGCTGTGTTCATACACTCCGAAAATACATTGGAAATTGAAAAACGAAACAAGACATGCATAACAAGCTTAGTAACAAAAATGTATTGATCACTGCAGGAGCTCAAGGAATTGGGGAAGCGATTACGAAGCAATTTATAGATTCTGGAGCCAACGTAGGAATCCATTATTTCTCCAGTGCAGAAACAGCAGATAAATTGGTTGCTTATGCCACGGACAAAGGACTAAAAGCCAGTGCAGTTCGTGGTGACTTAACCATAGAAGAGGATGCCAATAAGGTGGTTCAGCAGACGGCCGATACATTGGGAGGAATAGATATTGTAATCAACAATGCAGGATCTCTTGTGGCTCGTAAACGCTTAGAAGAAATCGATCCGATGTTTTGGACCAAGGTGATGGATATCAACTTAACCTCGATGATGTATGTATCCAAAGCAGCCATGCCATATCTTATAAAAAATGAAAACAGCAGCATGGTGAATTTGGCCTCATTGGCAGGACGTAAAGGAGGACACGCTGGCTCGTTGGCTTACTCAACCAGCAAAGGAGCGATTTTGACATTTACCAGAGCACTTTCATCAGAGTTGGGTCCGCATGGTGTAAGAGTCAATGCAGTTGCACCTGGCTTAATTCTAGGTACAGCCTTTCACAACACGCATACCACACCTGAATCTGCAGCAAAGACTGTAGAAGGTATTCCGATCAAACGTGCAGGCAACTCCGATGATGTAGCGAGAGCAGTATTGTATCTTGCCTCAGAGTATGATGGATTCATCACAGGGGCTACGCTTGATATCAACGGTGGGTCTTACAATATGTAATGGAGTTTGGGTACTTGTCTAAGTCCTAGATGCAGCATGCGGATCAATAGAAAATAATTGTGGTTAATGCTTGAATAGTTTTAGATTTTGTATGCATCTTGCCATGAAGCTTATGTTAAGTTTATTACCAACAAGTTCAAAGAAAAATTCATCAAAGACTACTTTAAAAATATGAGCAAAACCAACTGGATCATCTTCGCGGTGATGCTATTGTTTTCCATACTTTTTATTTTTAGAGAACGCATCTACAAGACCAAGATAGCCAAGGCCAAAATGGAAATATTCAATACAATCATTGAGGATGAACCAGAAGAAGCCAAAGAAAACATCAAAGCGATACTTGATACGCTTATCAGCCAATAAATAAATCCAATTGAGGTGTTTACCTCCCATTGAAATTGCTCATTTAATTTAAAGCAATATATTTGTCCTAATGAAGAAAGACATCCATGCTGCCCTAGAATCTGTATTTGGTTATAAGTCATTTAGGCTTGATCAAGAGCAGATCATAAACAGGGTACTAGACCAGCAGGATTGTCTTGCCATCATGCCTACAGGTGGAGGTAAATCCCTTTGCTACCAGATCCCAGCCATCGTTTCTGATGGATTGACCATTGTTGTGTCCCCTTTGATTGCTTTGATGAACGATCAGGTTGCTGCATTGCATCAAGTAGGAGTGAAAGCGGCTACCATTCATAGTGGTATCGGTCAAGCCGAATCTTCATCCATCTTCTCCGATATGAAGAATGGTAAATTGAAATTGCTGTATGTATCACCAGAGCGATTGATGTCGGGTGACTTTCTTAATTTCCTCGGAAATTACAACATCAATCTTTTTGCTATTGATGAAGCACATTGTGTATCAGTGTGGGGAAATGACTTTAGGCCAGAATACATCAAGTTGAAAGCGCTCAAGCAAAGCTTTCCGCGCGTTCCAGTCATTGCATTGACAGCTACCGCCGATAGTACCACCCAGAAAGATATCCTGAAACAGTTAGGACTCGACGATGCAAAGATGTTCTTAAGTAGTTTTGAGAGGAAAAACATCTCAGTAGAATCCAGATCAGGTCTAAAACGAATCGATCAGATCATTCAATATGTAAAACAGGAAAGAGGGAATGCTGGCATCGTATATTGCCTAAGTCGAAAGTCAACCGAGTCCGTCGCAACCAAATTACAGGCCAAAGGAGTCAAAGCTTCCTACTATCATGCAGGCATGAACTCCGAAGATCGGAATCTCATTCAACGGAATTTTCAAAATGATGACCTGCAAGTGGTATGTGCCACGATTGCATTCGGAATGGGAATCGATAAACCCAATATCCGCTGGGTCATCCATTACAATATGCCTAAAAACATCGAAGGCTATTACCAAGAAATTGGTCGGGCAGGCAGAGATGGTGATCCTGCCAAAGCATTGCTCTTTTATAGTTGGGGTGATTATCTCAACCTAAAGAAATTCATCGACGAAGGTGAAGCCGACCGCCATTTCAAAAAAGTACAGACTGCCAAGCTCGAACGCATGTGGGAATACGCCAATGCCGTCAATTGCCGCACCAATTTTGTCTTAAACTATTTTGGGGAATATCGGGCTGAAGGATGTGGTCATTGTGACAACTGTCTCAATCCACCCAAGATCTTTGACGGGCGCACCTACGCCAAGATGGCATTGTCAGGTGTACTTCGTTCAGGAGAAAATATAAGTTCGAGTTTGCTCATCGATGTACTGAGGGGTTCTTTTAAATCCGAAATCACCAATCGTGGTCTCGACAAACTAAAGACCTTCGGGGTAGGGAGAGATATACCTCAGGCGCATTGGTCCCACTATATTACCCAGATGGTCAACCAAGGAATCATTCGCATTGATTTTGCGGATTATTCAAAAGTGAAATCCACCCCTTTGACCAAAAAAGTTTTGTTCGAAGATCTAGAAGTTCCTTTGGCAGAATTTGCGGGATACAAGAAAGCCAAAGAGAAAAAAGTAGTCAAGTCCACCATCAATTTGGCAGATGTCGATAAGGATCTGTTGTCAAGATTGAAATCGTGGAGAAATGCCCTTGCAAAATCTAAAAATGTACCTGCATACGTGATACTTCCCAACAAAGCCCTCGAGCAAATAGCCGCCGAGATGCCTACCAACGATTCCCAATTGCTTGAAATAAGTGGGATTGGTCAGAAGAAGTTGGAAAACTATGGGGACGAGATATTGGCGCTTATTGGCTAGACCAATAAGACGAGCTTAGTCTCAAGAATCAATTTGTAGTCCTAGTGTTTTGCCTCACTTTTTACACAGTGGTAAAAATGATTTCTATCGCTCCTCCATCATTGGTTTCAAACGACTGCAATACATTCGGATGATATTTTAGGATACTCATGATCTCTGCTTTAAGTACTCCAGTTCCTTTTCCATGGATCACTTTGATGCTGGTCTTCTTCTCCTTAATAGATCTTCTCAAGTAGGAATCGAATGCTTTCATCTGAAAGTCGAAAATCCGTTCTGGTCTATTGGATTCTAGGGAAGGGTTGAGCTTCTCGATATGTAGATCGATGCTGTATTGCTCTGAGTTATAACTAATCCCGAAATTGAGTTTGTCCATTCGCGTACGCTCTTTGAACGCCTCTTGATGGGCATTGAGGGTCGCAGCAAGCTTGGCTTCGTCTACTGCCTTCAGGTCGTTGTGATCGACCAAAATGATCTCTTCGTTGATTTTTATGCGAACTTGGCCATTTTCTGTACCATCAAATTTTCCAATCTTACCAGTTGACTTTACTCTTAAAAGATCGCCAATCCATAAATCACTTACATCCACTTTTTATTCTTTAATGATTAAACGATAACCTTGTGCTTTTAGTTCTTCAATTTGCTGCAGATTTGGGGCATATGGGTAGGCTGCAGCGCAATCAGAATAAAACATAGCTTGAATATAGTGCTCTTCTTTGAAGATGACGGTTTTGTTGTCATAATTAGCACATTCTTTTTTGAATTCGATCATTTCTTGAGAGCGGTTCTTGATGGGTTTTAGTCTTTCTATGGAGTATCGGATAGGGAGCAAAAGCAATGCTGCAGTAAGTATTGTTATAAGTTTTGGGTACCTGAACTGAGATTTGTTTCTTTTTAAGTATTGGATAAACAGTGCTATCAATATGAATAGAGCAGGTGCTATGAAAAGTAGATAACCTTGCATCTTGGTTTTTACCAGGGTGAAGAATAACAATGGTACAGCAATCCAGATAGTCAGTATCCATAATTTGGGGTTGGTCCTTTTTTTGGTAGTTTTCCAGACCAACCAGATGATGGCCAAGAATATCAATTCGCCAAAAATAATCGTGAGTCTATTGAAGTGGTAAAATATTCCGCCTCTTTCAGATCCGAGTGCTTCAAAAATATGCATTCGGTTGTATTGGGATTCCCAAGCAGCTTCCAATGGCCACTTACCATGAATATAGATTTGCCAGGGTAAGACCAAGGCCGCAGTTATAGCAATCAAAACCAACATTGGAATGATTTGTTTTTTGAAAGGCACCTTATAAATATTTGCCGAAAGGCTCCAAATAGGAAGGACGATTAAGGCAGGAAGCCACTTGGATAAAATGGCAGCTGCCAGGCATAATGCCGTGCTAAAGATGAAAAATGGTCGTTGCGATTCTTGAAAACGAAGACCAAAATACACAGCAAATCCAATGAAGCATAAGAAGTACAAATCAATGTGATCTGTTGCTACTCGGCCACCGGTCTGTTCAATTGTCAAGCCGTGGATGGCACAAAGAAATGCAGCGATGAAGGCAACTCGATGATTGAAAAGTATCTTCCCGATGCCATATACAGCCGGGATTAAGAGTGTACTAAATATGATCGATGGTATTCTGATTGCCATGGCTGATGCACCAAAAAGTTTTATGCTGATGGCCATGCACCATAGCGGAAAGGGTTGCTTGTGTAACCAGATATGATTGCTTGACCATTCCTTGTAGTCGAAGGGTAGAAGTGGATTGTTGTACAAGCTTGGGGTCAATAAGTCGGTCGACATGTTCTTGGCAACCAAGGCATGAAAGCGTTCATCCCAAACGTGTAAGAAGCCATCTTTTGATACAAATATTCGAAAGAGTAGACCACCAATGGTGAATAAGAGCAAGGCCAGATTTTGTTTGCCTTTTTTATTCATGAAATACGCAGCGACGATGCTCGCTAAAGCAAAAATGAATAAGGTCCAATGTATGATTAAGTCAGGCGACATCATGAAGATTTCGCTTTAAAGGTGCAAGTTTTTTTGGAGATACAAAGGTAATTTGAACTAATTCTTGTGAATAAAAAAGCCCATTCAACTGTTGTCGAATGGGCTTTGGTTTATCGTATTAGCGATTTATTGCTTAATAATTCTGTATGCTCTGCTTATTGATTCATCGCTGCTCAATTGCAGGAAGTATACACCTGGAAGTAATGCTGATCCGTCAATTGTAAAGTTTAGATCCAGGATGTTATCCGATTGAATTACTTGACCATTTACGGTTGTCAATTGATATTCGTCAAAGTCTAATGACTCAAGACTAATCTGGAATACATCCTGTGATGGGTTGGGGTAGATCAATAATTCTGTTTCTGTAAATTCTTGAATAGAACTCGGTGATCCTTCCACTACTTCAAATACATCAATCGCTACTTCCGTAAAAATACCATCCATATCATTGAAAACAGTGTAGGATACGCTTACATCTGTAAGGTCCCAAAAAGCCTCCTTTGGATGCAGTTCTATACTGGTCCATGTCGTATCAGTCATATCAAATTGTCTCAATATTCTTTGTTCGTTCCCTCTGTTTAATATGATGTCCAAAGAATATGTTCCCGGTCCGATGATTCCATCATGTAAAAAGAATAAATCAAATTTGATAACAGGAAAATCGAAGTCATTCAAATTCATAGGTGGGGTAGTCGCAGTTGCTCTACCATTTTTTACATAGTCCAAATGTATTGGGTGATTGATGCCTGCTCCTGTTAATAGTGCTTCTGTTCCCAAGTCTTCTTGATTGTCAAAATCAATATTTACAAGGAAATCTCCGACAACAACTTCTTCAGGAACACCGATTTCAAAAGATCCTTCATCTGCATCACCATCGAAAGCCCAGCCGTGATCAAAAAAGAATTCATCACGGTATCCTTGTTCTAGTCTGACTTCCAAGATTGGGTCAGTCTCAGTATCAAATTCAAATTCACCTATTTTGAAACCCCATTGAGAAGCATAAATGGTGTAAACACCGTCAGTCAATTCCAATAGGGAATTTCCATTTTCGTCAGCAACAATATCATCAATATCTCCGTTTGGGTGAACCAATTTCATCAATGCATTGGGCACTGGCTGGTCGTCTGCATCTCTGACTACAGATGAGGTGAAAACAGAAGAATTTGGTTTGATCATTTCCACGTTAAGAATGGTAACTTCACCATTGATTAATTCTACTGTTGCTATTAAATCTTCAAATTCTGGATGCGTAACCAATACTTCGTAAGTTCCTGCATTGGCAATTCCTGTTTTGTAATCACCCGATGCATCTGAGTTGGTTTCTGCAAGTTGCTCTTGACTTACTATGGTCAATGTGGCTCCTGAGATGGCCAAGCCGGTCCCAGCACTCACAACATTTCCTTCTAAGTAACAAGCTCTTTCGTATGAAGGATTTAATACATGTAGTCCACTTGTTCTATCTGAAGCTAGTATTAGTCCTGATGGTAAATATGGGAATGCTCCCCAGCATCCGTTGGAACCTCCATCAGCACCCAACCAAGTATCGTATCCAGCTACTTTGATCAAGTTGTCCGGTTTGTTGGCGTCAATTACAACAACACCATCGGAGTACCACGAAGTGATAAGAAAACCATCAAGGTAGTGCGTGTTGTGAGGAATAACTCCATTTCCTTCGGTAACGGCTGGTCTGTATCTGTCTAGCATTTTGATGTCCTGTGGATCCGAAATATCGTAAGCTTCAACATATGCGTTGGGACGTTCATCCGTAGTGAATATGAAATTTTCATCGGGGGAAGTCCATGCATTGTGCGTAAATTCTGTTCCTGTAGTTTGGGTAGCAATTCTTGTAGGATTTGATTTATCAGATATGTCATAAATGGCAAACCATCCTTCAAAAATTTCAGATGTATACATTCTATCTCCTTTGGTAAAGACATCATGACTATAGCTTTGGTCTGCATATCCTACCATGGTAGGGTTAAGCGGATCAGTGAACAAGTCAAGAATGATGATGCCACCGACGGAAATATTACATCCTGCCAGGTATCCGAAACCATCATCGTCAATATAAAGATTGTGACATTCCTTTAAAGAATCCACTGAGTTACCAATCCATAGCGGTGGATCCCAGATGTGTGATTCTATGTTGTCGGGATCTGTAATATCTAAAATAGTAAGACCTGGACTTGTTCCATCTGTGGTCACATATGCGTAATCATTAAAAGTTTTGATATCTCTCCAAGTTGTCGTTGGTCCTGGAATGACAGCTCTAAGTGCTGGAGTCACAGGGTTGTCTAGAGAATAAACCTTGGTACTAGATCTGGTTCCTAAGATGGCAAACTCAGTTCCATTGCTGTGCTGAAAACCCCACACATCATTGGATCCTTCAAAAGCATCAACTCTGGAAACAAGTTCCATATTCAAGTCCACTTGGCCATATAGACCAACGGACAAGAAGAGCAATATTAAAAATGTAAATAGTCTCATGTCTTAATTTTGTAATTTCTGTTATGGGTAAAGATAGGCCTAGAATAGGGTATATACAAAGAATCTTAATGTGTAAAATCGGCAATGTATGGTTAAATACAAACGAAAAAAGGGGATTACGATTAAGTAATCCCCTTTTAAATTGACTTTAAAGCCTATTTATTGCTTGATAATCTTTCTAGCAATTCCTGTTGTATTGTCTCCGCTTAATTGGATAAAATAGATTCCATCTATTAAGTCTTGTGTGTTGATGATGGTTTCTTGTCCAGTGATATCCCCTTGTAATAACAATTGACCTCTGGCATTTGTCACACTGTATCTAGTTATATTTTGATTTTCTACTGTCACCTTCACCAAGTCATTGAAAGGATTCGGGCTGAAAGAAGCTTGGATATCCGTTAGGTCTTCATTAGAAAGCACTCCTTGAGAAACTAGGAATTTATCTACTCCTGCTTCTACCAAATGTCCATTACTATCAAAATCTGACGTTTGGAAAGCTACGGTTACATTGCTCAAGTCCAAAGAATTAGGAACAGCTACTACTTCAGGAACCCATGCAGGTAATGATTCATCATATACTGCTGCTTCTATTGTATTCACTCCGTCTGAAAAAATAACAGTCAATGCATCATCAGGATTACCTTGACCACCAGCATTTAAAAACCATCTTTCAAATGAAATTTCAGGATTGATCAATTCTGTTAGGTCCATTGGTAATGAAGTGAAAGTGGTTGTTCCACCATCAACATCATCGTTTCCAGCACCTCCGCCACCGTTACCAGTGATAAAAGCTATTTCACCAAATTCATCCGTCTCACTATCATTGCCTGGATTAGAATCACTTCCTGCAAACTGAGTTCCTACAGGTACCTCTCTTACCCATATTCCCGTTTGAGCATCTCCAGTCACAGTCCAGCCTTGGTCTACTACAAAGTCGTCTTTGTAACCTACTTCCAATACAAATTCTATCCCTGTCTGTGTCGTAGGATCAAATGAAGCAATTGCTTCTTCTCTGTAACCCCATGCTCCAGCATAGATTATATAAGGTTCTTCAAATAAAGATATATCAAAGGTCCCATCAGCAGAAGAGTTGGCGATCACTTCTCCTGTTTCGGAGATTGCAACTACATTGGCTCCTTCAATTCCTGAACCATCAGTCGCTGTGATTACGCTCCCTACAAACTGTACTGTAGGTCTTTGCTCAAGTTCAATGGTGATATCTGTAACAATTCCATTTTCAAGTTCAACTTCAACTTCTTTTGGGATGTATCCAGCTGCCGTTGCGGTAACGGTGTAGTTTCCAGCTGTTGCCAACCCTGTTTTAAATCTTCCACTTGCATCTGTATTTGCAAATGCCATTTGATCAGCTATAATATCAATTCTAGCCATATTGATAGCTGCGCCAGTTGCTTGGTCCACAACATTTCCTTCAAGGAAACAAGCTCTTTGTACTGTTGAAGAAAGTATATATAGGCCAGAGTTAATATCAGAAGCGATGATCGTTCCTGATGGTAAGTAGGGATATACTCCCCAGCAACCACTAAATCCTCCATCATTTCCTAACCAGGTATCGTAAGCTCCTACTTTTATCAAGTTGTCAGGTCTGGTAGCATCCGTGATAACTACACCATCTGTATACCATGAAGTGTACAAGAACCCATCACCGTAATGTGTATTGTGAGGAATAACATTGTTGCCTGCCGTTTCCAAAGGTTGGAAAGCGTCAAGAAGTTGGATATCATTGGGGTCGGTAATGTCGTAAGAATCAACAAATGCATTTGGTCTTTCATCTGTGGTAAATAAAAACTTACCATCATCAGATGGCCATGCATTGTGTGTGAAATTTGAAGTTGTATTCTGCATATGGGTTCTTACAGGATTACTTTTGTCTCCTTCTGCTACATAAATTGAAAAATGGCCTGCACCAATTTCTGAAGAGTAAATAGTATCTCCTTTTGCCACTACATCATGGCTATAAAATTCATTGGTTGCTCCTACAAGAACTGGATTCAACGGATCTGTGTGGATATCTAAGATGGCAACACCACCAACACCCATATTGCAACCAGCTAAATAACACCACCCATCTTCTGCATCAACATATAAGTTGTGGCAAGTCTGAAGTTGCTCAGGACCGAATCCAACATCCAACATCGGTCTCCAAAATCTATGTTCGATTACATCCGGTGCTCCAGTCATATCGATAATCAATAATCCATCAGTACCTACATCAGTAGTTACATACAGATAATTGTCATAATGTTTTATATCTCTCCAAGTTGAAGACGACCCGCTAATCACAGCCCGTTCAATGGGATTGCTGTTATCTTCAAGAGAATAGATTCTGGTTGCTGTGGTAGTACCCATGATAGCATACTCAGTTCCATTGTCATCAACATATCCCCAAATATCATTACCTGCTTCGCCAACTTGGACATTTGCAAGCAGCTCTAAATTTAAATTTGGTTGAGAAAAGGCAGTAAAGCCTAGGGCAATAAATGCGATTATTAATCGAAATTTCATTCGTTTTTTAATTTGCTTAGTTAATAGTGATCCAAAGATAAAGGATTACTTTGTTTCTCTAGCAAATGCTGGTCTCATAAAAAGGGTATTTGGTCGTTTTGTCCTGTGCAAAGTGGGTAAATAGAGGCGGATTTCTCCTTAAGTATTAAAGACGACTTAAATTCAGATTTTTATTGGCTTCAAGATTGCCAAGATTTCCGCCTGCTTATCCATTCTCAGGGCCCAATTTCAACATTTGTCCATACAATCCTGTGTTGATCTTTGATAAATGTATAAGGGTGTTTTTCAACTAAGGTCGATAGTATTGTTGTAAGATTTGTATGTGCAGACTTTCGTCAAATATTTCCTTACGGCTGTATGAATTACATAAGCTGTATTTACAAAGCGAAACTGAAACTTTCTTAATCCTTGGTCTGTGGTGCCTCGTGTACTTTTGTGCATTTGTCATGTTTGCTTCCGCAAATGTTGGAACTCTTGCCAATGGATTGCTTTCTGCCTCAGAGATGACTGTAGGGTGAAAATAAGGTGACTCGTGAGTAACTGAGAAAAGATGAGTCTAAGAAAAAGGAGGTGGATGAAAAAAAAGGCCCAACCAAAGTCGAGCCTTTTTAAAATTTTATCTTCTTTCCATCGAGACTGGAATTAAGAATAACTTATTTTTTTCAACGCCCATGGTTTTTACTTCTTGATAGTTTAACCTTGACTTGATCTGAGATTCAAAATTCGGGTCACTTACATCAAGTACTACGATTTCATTGTCATTATTTACGATAAATTCAATGTGCATTCTTTGTGTGTCGTAAGGCATGGATGTAAGGTCGATGTCTGATATTAAGCTACTGATCTGAGTAGCCAATGTTTGATTTTTGCTCGGGGAAGTAGTAGGCGATGTACTTGGTCCGTGAGCGAAAGCAGTAAGGCCAGAGAACAAAACAAAAAGAGTCGATAAGAAAAATATTTTTGACGTTTTCATTAGAAGTATTTTTTGAAATTAATAATTGTTTGAAATTAAATTTTGTAATTGTCTGGCCAGATCAAATACAACCTTAATACGAATCAATCATCTCGTTTGTTACACGACTATCGAAATAAATTTTTACTGTGGGGTAGAACCAAAGAACGCTATCATGATAAATAATGCATGACTTAAGACTAATGAAAGTCTTTACAGGATGAACAACATTTTTTTAAATTTTTTAAAAAAATTAGCAAGGACGTGAATTGGTTTACACGTCCGTTTCTCCAGTATGACGAATGGATGGAGTGAAACAATTGTATTTAGAAACTTTTTGGGTTTTTTAAACCATCAATTCACGTTAAAGTATAAACTTTTCTACTTCCTGGTGATGAGCATGGTGGTCAATCTAGATCTGCAGAGAAGCACTTGGTCTTCATTGGTGATATCAATTTGCCATACTTGGATGGTTCTTCCTATCTTTACTGGAGTTACTTTTCCATACACCCAGCCAGATGTTGCTGACTTGATGTGGTTTGCATTGATTTCTAAACCCACAATGGATTGAGAAAGTGGATCGTCCAGCATCACAAATGAAGCAATGCTACCAAGCGTCTCAGCCAAGGCTGCAGATGCTCCTCCGTGTAATAAGCCCATGGGTTGTTTGGTCCTGTGATCAACAGGCATTTTTGCAATCAAGTAGTCGTCTCCGACTTCTGTGAATTCAATACCTAAATGATCAACCATGGTGTTTGTGTTGATTTGCTTGATTACGTCAAGAGAAGGCTTTGTTTTCCAGATCATTTAAATATAGGTAGTTTGATGGTGTGTATTTGATCATTGACCATCATGCTTAGAAAATATATTCCGTTCTGTTGGATATTTGGAGTCAATTCAATCAATGACTGATTGTTTGGTGAATGCTGTCCGTATACATATTTGCCTTCAAGGCTAAAAATCTTAAACTGGCTGATCTGTAATAAATCGGGATTGTCAAGGATCACCATTTCATCTTGGTATCTCGCTGTAATGTTGTAATTGATGATCGCGTCATTTGTACTCACTGTCATGCAATCTACCGTTCCAAATTCTACCACCGCAGAACAGTTCTCAAATTCTAAATCGGTCACCACAAATTCATAAAAGGTAGTTCCATCCGCGTCGAGAGGACCTAAGGTATAGCTGTCTTGGCCATAGCCAAATGCACCGTAGTTTTCATCGTTACCAGTAATTTCAAAAAACTGAGTGGTTTGGTTTTGGATATTAAAACTTATGCTCACAAAAAAGACTTGATCGCTGCTATCACAGGAAATGATTTCCGCTTCAAGATCGGAAATCATACATGCATCCGGATCACAACAAATCGCTTCTTCAAATTCATAGAAGTTGCTACAATTAGGGTCGCCTTCATCGATGACAATAAATTCTAGTATTGTTTCACAGTCTGCCATGATTGGTCCTACCGTATAGAAATCTTCACCGTATTCAAATATGCCATAGGAAATTCCGTTTCCTACCAATTCAAATCCATCAGGACTTCCATTTTCGTACTCAAATGTAACGTCGACCATGAAGGTGCCATCTTCTGCGCACTCATCTGCCTCCGCAAGAACTTCTCCAATGAAGCATTCTTCGGAATCCGCACAATCAAGTGCTTCAAATTCTATGATTTGACAACAATCGGGATTGTCGTTGATACATATGGTCAATACGTCAACTTCATTTCCAGATGTGGGATAAACAATTTCAATGGGTAGATCTTCTAATGCATGGAAAGCAATCACTTCATTGTCGACGATGACGTCAAAAAAGTCATTGGTTGCACCCACATATTCAAAGTCTAGGTCAATAAAATAATTTCCATTTTCTTCACATTCTATGGGATCAACTTGTAACTCACTGATCGCACAGTCAGGAATGGCACAGCAGATAGGCCCAATAAAAAGAAAGTTGCTAGTGCAATCTTGGTTTTCATTATCGATCACTATTAATTCATACACTGTCTGACAATCTCCCACAAAAGGCCCCACTGTATAAAAGGTTTCCCCATATTCAAAGCTGCCATAATTGTTCCCATCGCCAAAAACAGTGAAAGTTGCAGACGCTGGATTTTCTACATTGAATTCCAAGTCAACAAAAAACATCCCATCGTCATTGCAGCTTTGCGGCTCAATGAAAAAATCACTTATGATACAATCGGGACTACAGATCGGACCTTGGAAAGCATTGCTGACGCAACAAGCTGGATTGTCGTTGTCACAAATGGTAAGAAGATACAGACCTATGTCATTTGCTGGAATACTGATGTCGGCTCCATTGGAAAGATCGGCATAAAGACCTGTATCTACAAGTTGGTTGTCTACAAATATATCATAGGAGTCATTGGTGACTGCATTGAAATTGAAATTGTAAGAAAATGTAAGCTCTTCGCTGTTGCATTCGATGTCATCTATTATCAGATTGGAAAGGATGCAAATAGAATCCATACAACAGATTGGTTCTGTAAATCCGTTTTCAGCTTGGCAATCAGGAAACTCTACATCTATCAATATAAATTCAAAAATAGTTTCACAGTCGCCTTCCAATGGCCCAAAGACATACCAATCTTCTCCATACTCAAAGGTGTCATACACAATGCCATTGCCTCTGACGATGAAGCCTTCGCTACCTTCTCCCTCTACATCAAATTGTATGTACATGTCAAAAAGACCTTGACTATCACATTCGTGGGCTTCTATGAAGTAATTGCTAAAGATGCAAGGCAGCTCAGCACAATCTGGTCCTATAAATTCAAGAACCTCCGCACAACCATCATTGCCATTGTCACTGATGGTTATGATATCAAACTCTGCATCCCTTTCTGGAAAATTGCTTATGGTTATAGGTAAATCTGCATATTGAAAAGCACCTAAATATGTTGAACCTCCAAACACATCAAAGAATATAGATGTAGGCGATGTTACTTCAAAGTCCAATTCCAATGAATAGGTTCCGACGCCATCACAATCAAGTGGATTGATGGTGATATCAGAAAAAGAACATGGCGGGGTTTCTACACAGGTTATTAGATAATCGTCATAGAATCCACAATTGGGTTTGGCTACATGCGCCACTCCAAATGCTTGAAGAATGCTGTCGGGTTGCTGTCCTACGAAATTATAGAAAAATGTATCTGGAAATTCGAATACAAATGATGTATCCACTGCTATGGAATCAACCAATATCTCAAATTGTTCGTTGTTGTTGCCCAGGTAGTTGAAATCTACGATGATTCCGGCAATTTCATCGTTTTCACAATAAGAAGTGACAGAAACATCATTAATGATGCATTGATCAGGGCAACACCATGGTCCAGGTTGCCAATAAAAGTCAGTACAATCAGGATTAGATTGGTCAATGACTGTTACCCCGATTCCAGTGGTGCAATCTCCAGTCAATGGCCCAATGGTATAAAAATCCTCCCCATACAAGAATGAACCTACGGGCACCTGATTTACTCTAAGCTCAAAACTGGCACCTACGTTGGAACTGTTCTGGATAAACACATTGGCATATCTAGCCAAGCCATCGCAGAGTTGAAACTCGACATCGACGATGTCAATCTCACACGCAATGATACATTCATCAAAAGGAAGTATCTGGGTTTCATCAAAACAGGTGAGGGTAGTATTGTCTATTGCAGCAAAATTATAGGTGGTACCATCATTGGAAAAAGGTCCGATTTCAATCGGAGAGGCCGAATAACTAAAAGATCCAAAAGTAGTCCCATTGCCTCCCAGCACGAATGTGGGACCGACTCCCGTTCCGGAGACCGTGATTAAGGCATTGAACGTATTGTTTAGGTCATTGCATTGCACAACTTCAGCAGAGATTTCAACATTGCATTGCCCTTTGGCTGCCATTGAGCACAGGCAAAAAATAGCTATATATATATAGTTATGTATTAATCTGTAAGTCCTTAAGTCCATGTTCAAGTATTTCCTAATGATTTTGATTGACTGAATCAACCTATATAGTCCCTTACATTAAAAAATGTTGCTTCTAAACCATTGTAATTTTAACAATATGAATGATTCAATAGTGAATGTACAACTAGAATTGTATTAATCCCACCTCATTTGAAATTGCTTTTCCTCCAAGTCTAGAATTATTGCCTCAAACCTTACAAATTCTTCGCATCGAGGCAATTAAATTAAAATTTGACCAAAAAAAAGTTAAAAAAGGCTGCAATGAAATTATACATAAAGTCTTGTAAATCAATTATTTATCTATTAAAAAATATCACAATACGTTACATATTACGATAGATTGTAATATGAAAGGTGTTTTGGAATAGAACTTGGCAATAGTAGTGAAGCGAAGTAAAAGTGTGCCCAATAGTGGGTTATAGCACTATTGAGCAAAATCGAATTTATCTAAAACCCAAAAGTCGTGAAAAGACATTTAAAAAGATTTAAACAATTACTGGCCTTCACCATGATGGTGATTGGTATAAGCCAGTCTATTGTAACCGAGGCTTACTCACAGACTCTCAACGGCCCACCTGGAGTGAGTTGTGATTGTCAAACAGGTTTGCCTACGGGATGGAAAGTTATGGATATCAGTTTTTCTGGTACTCCAGATGCTAATTTTGTAATCATTAATAGTTCTGACCTATTTAATGCTGATGAAACGCCATTGACAGAACCTTTTGCATTTACAGAAGGATCTAGTGGACGTTATGAAGCACAAGTGCTGGCTGATGTATCGGGAGCACCTGTAGTAGGAATAGGATTTTTAGACGGAGCAGGTCAAACTCAGATACAGAATATTTTGTCCTTCCCTGCATCGTGTACTATAAGCGCGGTTGAACTTGTTGCATCTCCAGATACGGATGCAGTATGTATTTCTTCCATGGCTGTTAATTACACGGCGATTATTCCTTCAGATCCAATGGGCGCATCTTATGATTATGAGTTTACTTACACAGTAAGTACTGATAATGGTGCTTCTACTTTCCCTATTTCTGGATCAGGCTCACCTGACTATACTTTCCCAGCTGGTATTCCTTTACCTTCTGCTGGAGATTATGTCATTGGTGTAGTTGCTGAGCAGTTTAACCTAGATGGTACAACAACAGGATGTACTTATGAGGACACAGCTCCTTTGACAGTATATGATCTTTCAAATATGATTTCCGTAATGGGAAGTGATGAAATCTGTAATACCAGTATGCCGAGTAACTATTTCGTAGGTGACTTGCCTGGTGATTTTACCAATAATCAAGATTTAGAGTGGACATTGACTGGTCCTGGAGGAGTGGTAAATAATTTCACCGCTACTGGAAGTGGAACTTCCATTGACTTTGTGGGTCAACCAGTAGGAGATTACGTAATCTCTGTATCGGGTATGACTGACGATGGATGTCTTTTTGATCTAGACTATGATGTATCTCTAGTTAATCCAGAAGGTGTTCTTTTAGGCCCAAGTGAAGTGACTTGTGGTTCGACACAAACATATACGGCAATGCCAGAAGGTGGAACGAGCGCTGGAACGGCTTGGTCAGTAGTAGGAGGAATCATTACTTCTTCAGACGATGATACTGCTACAGTAGCATGGGACACTGATGGAAGCATCACTGCTTCTGGTGTGACTGGAGATGGATGTATGTATACTATTACAACTGCTACAACCATAGTAAGTGGAGTAGAAGCATATTCAATTGAAGGAGATACGCACGTATGTGGTGATGAAACTATTGGAGTATACAATCTAACTTCTACTGCTGTTGCATCAAGTGGTTACACATATACATGGACGCTATTGGATGATTCAGGTGCAGCGGTTGCTTGTGCTATTTCTCCAACTGTAGGAGATGGAACAAGCCAATTGATTGACTATTCTTGCTTGGACATTGGAGATTATACATTGAGTGTAGCTGCGGCATCTACGACGTGCCCAGACTTCACAGTAGAATCACCTCTTACTATCGCAGATCCAAGTATTATCAATTCTATTGCTTGTGTAAGTGGAGGATTGAATGTAACAATAGGAAATTCATGTACGCTAGAAGTTACTGCTGACTTGTTGTTACAAGGAGCAGGAACAGTAAATAATGATGCTTACGATATTGAATTAACCAATGCAACTACTGGCGAGGCAATTGTTGGTACCGTGCTTGATCATTCATATATCAACCAAGAAATAGAAGTAAAAGTGATTGATCAATGTTCTGGAAACTCATGTTGGGGATTCATTACAGTAGAAGATAAATCAATTCCTGCTTTAGAATGTCCTTCTGTAGTACCAGATGTAGATTGTCTTGAAGCAGCAGATAAAACAAACGAAGACTTCATGCCAATCTTTGATCCTACAGTAGTTATTACTTACAACGGTGATGAGACTTGGACACTTGAAGGATATGACAACTGTGGCGATGCTACACTTACTTGTGAAGATATCAATCAGTCAATGGGAGAGTGTGACAACCCAAGATTCTTATCAAGAATTTGGACAGTAACTGATGAATACGGTGCGACTTCAACTTGTAGAGTTGATATCACTGTAACTGTGGATGATAACAACTTGGTTACATTCCCACCTAACTTTGATGACGTATTGCCAGGAGCAGAACCATCTATTGATGTTTGTTCTGTCTACCCAACAGATGCAGATGGTAACCCAGATCCTAGTTTCACAGGAATGCCTGAAGCGGCATCTTGTGTAGATGTAGTAGTATTGGGTTATACAGATACTAACTTAGAATTATGTGGTGATGATTCACCATCAAGAAAAGTAATAAGAGAGTGGGCGATTTGGAACCCATGTGGTAATGATGGTTTGGGTGAAGATTTCACTTATACACAATACATTACTTTGACGGATACAACTCCGCCAATTTGTGCGGCATTTAATGAGTTTTCAGTGACAACTGATGGTCATGATTGTGGTGCTACAATCTTTGTTCCTCAACCACAAGTTACAAATGAGTGTGGAAGAGTATACATCGATATGACTTATAAGTTGAGAGATGATAATGGAATTATTCCTGCATTGTTCTCTGACGAAGGAGTAACATACGATCCAATGGCACAAGGATTTACTATTGATAACGTAAGCTTTGAGTCTGACTCACTTTGGATATTGTTTGAAGTAAGAGATGGATGTGGAAACAGTACTACTGATTGTTTGACTGAGGTTGCCCTTATAGACAACACTCCTCCGACACCAGTATGTGACTTGTTCAACAATATCTCATTAAATGCTGATGGAAGAGCGTACGCTGGACCTGGAACATTTGACGATAGTAGTAATGACAACTGTGGAGTATATCAGACCGTTATCCAAAGAATGGATGAAGGAGCACCTTGTGGCGATTGCGCTACACCTAGGTATGACTTCTTGAGCCACTTGGGAGATTTCAACGGTAGTTCTTACTTTATTTCTAAGTCACCTACGACAGGACCTAAATCATTGGCTTACGCAAATGCTTTAGATGCGCACGTTGCGACAATTGAAACAGAAGGAGAAAACACTTGGTTGTATAACCAAGTAAGCGCTTTAAATATTGATTCTTACTTCATCGGATACGTTGGAGAAGGAATTACAAATGCTGATTCACCAGAGAATAGTGATTTTGCTGCACAATCAGGTGGAGTAATGAATTATGATAACTGGGATTCAGGTGAGCCAACTTGGACACTTACAGGTACAGGAGAACTGTATGTAAATGTACAAGCAGGAGGAACATGGGCTGCAGAAAGAGAATCTGTTGCAAATCACTACTATATCGTAGAGGTTGAAAACCCTTGTTCGACCTTCAGCCAACAAGTTGAGTTTTGTTGTGCAGACATAGGAACAGATGTACAAGTAAGAATGAGAGTCTTTGATACACACGGTAACTTTGCTGAGTGTATGGTAATGGTTACTGTACAAGATTTCAAAGATCCTACTGTATCAAATGTACCAGGAGATTTAGAGTTTGACTGTGAAGATCTTGAAGGGACAGATTACTTATTAGGAGAGGATAGTGAAGACTTATTGTTATTCGGTACTCCGACATTCAATGATAACTGTGATTTTGTTGTGGACTACCAAGTGAATATTTCAAATGAAACGGATTGTGGATCATTTAATATCGTAAGATCATGGACTGCAACGGATTCTTTTGGTAATAGTGTAAGTGCAAGTCAGACCATTACTGTAGGAGAATTGACTCCATTTAGTTTTGGAAATATTGACTTCCCAGATGATTATGATGCAATGGATTGTAGCGCAGGAGTATCTCCAGATGACTTACCTTTTGAAAATGCATATCCAGTATTGATTGGACAGAACGCATGTTCTAACGTAACATTTGCCTATGATGATCAAGTGTTTAATTACACAGAGATTGCTTGTGCTAAGATTTTGAGAACATGGACCGTGATCGATTGGTGTCAGCCAGGAGTTGAGTGGACGCATGTTCAAGTTATCAAGATTTTTGATTCTGAAGCGCCTGTAGTTGTTAGTGGATGTCAAGATTTGACGGAAGTGGCAGGAGAAGAAGTAGGTAACTGTATGATTGAAACGTACGAATCAGGTTTGGGACTTTCAGTTGCAGATAATTGCAGTACGTTCAACCAGATTCAGGTTTGGTACGACTTAGATTTAAACAACGATGGTTCATATGAAATGACTGGAGTTCAGTCTGACAATGCCAACGGAATATATCCATACGGTACACACAAGATTACTTGGTACGCATTGGATAATTGTGGAAACGAAATGGCACCATGTTCAATGACCTTCATCATCGAAGGTGAGACAGATGGGCCAACTGCATACTGCTTGACGGAAGTTGTAACAACGATTCCAGTAGCAGGAACAGCTGAGATTTGGGCTGCTGACTTTGATCAAGGATCATTTGCTGGCAACTGTAATGAAAATGATGATTTATCTTTCTCATTCTCAGCAGATATCACAGATACATTCAGAGAGTTTGATTGTTCAGATTTGGCTCAAGGTGTAACTGATACAATTCAATTGGAAATGTGGGTTACTGATAGCAATGGAGACCAGAGTTACTGTACTACATTCCTAATCCTGCAAGACAACCACGATGTATGTCCTAATGGAGGGGCAAGTAGAGCTATGATTGCTGGTAAAGTTTATACTGAAACAGGAGAGATGGTTGATCAAGTTGAGATGTCATTGATGGCTGGTGAAGTAGCACCAATGATGACTTACATGACTGAAGATGGAGAATACGGATTTGCTGACGTACCAATGTACAATGACTATCAAGTAAATGCTTATAGCAATGATAACCCATTGAATGGTGTATCTACGTTGGATATCGTATTGATCCAGAGACACATTTTGGGTCTACAAGACTTGAATAGTCCTTACAAATTGATAGCAGCAGATGCAAACAATTCTAGTTCAGTTTCAGCGATTGACTTGATTGTCATCAGAAAACTGATTTTAGGACTTACATCAGAGTTTCCAAATAATGATTCATGGAGATTTGTTGATCAAGAATACGCATTCGTTGATGAGACATCGCCATGGCCATTTAGTGAAGCATTGTACATAAATGATCTCGACCACAACTTGAACGATGAAGATTTCATCGCTGTGAAGATAGGAGACGTGAACAACACAGTAGTTGCTAACTATACTTCTAATCCAGTTGAGTTGAGAAGCAATGAGAAATTTGAAATAGGACTAAACTCTGCAGAGCTTGATAACGGTAATAGTAAGCTAGAACTTACTGCTGCCAATGATGGAAGCTTCGTAGGAGCTCAGTTCTCTATCTCTCTAGAAGGAGGAGAATTGATGAATGTTATTCCAGGTGCATTGACATTAACTGAAAAGAACTTCACGATTGCTAATGGTGAATTGCTTGTAAGTTTTGATCAAGTAGATGGAGTAAATGTGTCAGAAGACGATGTATTGTTTGCAGTAGAGTTATCTAATGCTAAAACAGTAAACTTGACTGAGACACTAAGATCAGAAGTATACGTTGAAGGTAATGGTGGCGTAGAGGTAATGGAGATTGAACTTGACTCAGCTGTTGATGCTGATGCGATTGGATTCTCTGTGTATCAAAACACACCAAACCCGTTCTCTGAAGAAACGACAATTGCTTTTGAACTACCAAGTTCTAGTGTAGTGAATTTACAAGTATTTGATAATAGTGGTAAAGTGCTCTTTGCTGATTCAGGAAATTTCAATAGGGGATATAACGAATTTTCCATCAAGCAATCAGAATTAGAAACAACGGGCATACTCTATTATCAGATTTCAACCGACACTCATATTGCTACACGAAAAATGATAGTACTTAAGTAAATATAAAAATTAAAATAAGTGGGTCCTGCTTTTTGAAGTAGAGCAGGACCTACTATAAAGATTTATTCGCAAACTCTGATTAAAAAAAAATGATGAAACAAGCTTTATTAAGTTTATTTTCATTGGATGCAACCAAGAACACCAAATTTATCTTGTCAGCAATGTTCGCCTTAGCGATGTGCTTTCAGACAAATGCACAGGTTGACTGTCTTGAAGTAGAGGACCTTGTTCTTGCTTGTAATGGAAATATAAACGTAGCGCTAAATTCAGACTGTGAGGCTGAAATAACTTTAGCCATGATCCTTTCTGGAACGCCTTACGACAATCCTAATTATCCTAATCTTACCATCGATGATTTCGAGTTAGTAATCACTAGCAATGGTACGGTTATACCTGCTACAGACAACTTGACTACTGTGTTGAGTAACAGCGAGTTGGGTGCCGATATCCAAGCGAGTGTGTCAATTCCTTCATGTGGAATGACCTGCTGGGGTAACATTGTCTTAGAAGACAAATCTGAAGCGGTTCTTAATGATTGTGAAGACGTTGAGATAACATGTGAGGAATTTGAAACTGGTAACTCAGCAACAATATACCGACCAACCTTTGATGGAAACTGTACGATCAATATGGGTGATTTAACTTTTGAAGATGATACTTTGAGTATTATGTGTTCAAACGGTTATGCATCAACTATTGAAAGAACTTGGACGGCACTGGATGATGATGACAACTTTTTGGCTACTTGTACGCAATCGATTTTCGTACAGTTGATGGATATCGATGATGTAGTTTTTCCTGATGATTTTGTGTATGATTATACGCAGAGTGATGGTTGTGAAGTATTCACAGATGAATACTTGGTTCCATCAAGAACAGGAGAGCCTACTGGTCTTGGATGTCCAAATATTAAGTATTTCTATAATGACACTGATTTTGAATTGTGTGGTGTAAGTAGAAAGATCTTGAGAAACTGGACTGTAATTGACTGGTGTACTGGTGAGTCTACAATAGAAGGTCAAATTATCAAAGTATTGGATGATGAGCCAGTAATTAAAGTTTGTCCTCCTGATACATTGATGTTCCCAGCAATTGCAGGAACTTGTGAAGCAGTGATCAATTTGGATCCATTTGATCTTGATCATGGAATTGGTCAAATTCAAAATGCACTATCTGAATGTTCAGAATTTGAGATTTTTGTTGAATTCTTGCCTGCTGTTCCTGGAACTTTGCAGCCAGCTGAAGATGGAGAATACTCTATTGAAGGAGTTGTTGAAGAATTAAATGGGACATACACTTTGCCTAATGTTCCGGAAGGACTTGCTTGGGTGAGATATAGATTTGTTGATGCATGTGGAAATGCTTCACCAATTACCAATGATGTAGGAACAGATGATTCTGGTTCATGTTACTTTGAAGTACAAGTTAAAGATACCTTGCCTCCGACTGCTATATGTGAAGGTTTTACAAAAGTATCATTGGACCAGTCAGGATTTGCTGAAGTATTGGCAGAAACATTTGATGATCATAGTTATGATGTATGCGGAGAAGTTGTAGACTTCGAAGTAAAACTATTGGCTCCTTCAGCATGTGCTGGTTTTGCCGATGATACAGAATATGGTCCTTCAGTTCGTTTTTGCTGTGCCAACTTAGGTGATACTTTAACAGTCATGTTGAAAGTGATTGATGATACTGGACTTTATAGCGAATGTGAAGCAAAAGTGTGCATTGTAGGAATGGACGATCAAAGTTTTGTCGCTACATGCCCGGCAGATGTTACTGCAAATTGCGGATTTGACTACGAAGGATTCAATTATGCAGATGTTGTGTTTGATGACATGGTAGATATCTGTGCTGCTGGAGGAACTCCAACAGTGATCGATACTACTTTTGATACATCAGGTTTGGATCTTTGTGGAATCGGAGAGGTAATAAGAACTGTAAGAATCGAATTGCCTAATGGTCAGACTACCAACTGTACAAGTAGTATATTCTTAAGCCAAGGAAATCCTTTGCAAGAAGACGACATCAGAGTACAAGCAGAACTTACGGTTGAAGGATGTGGATCACAGTTTTCTGGATTAGAACCAGAAATAATTGGTGGATTCCCAGTAGTAAATAACAATGATGTATGTGTAAGTCTTACCATGAACTATGTAGATTTACTATTGACAACTGGAGCAAACTCCAATGTTTGTCACAAAATAAAGAGAACTTGGACTGTGATTGATTGGTGTACTTATGAAGTAAACAATGGATATTCAGGACTGTATACTTTTGAACAAATCATCGCATTGACTGATCTTTCAGATCCATTCTTTGCTGATCCATGTGTGGATGTGACACTGAATGCGGAGTTTCCGAATTGTGATGCATTGTTTGAATTTGATATTTGGGCGGAAGACAACTGTACTCCAGCTGGAGACTTGACATACGCTTATGAAATCGATGTAGAGAATGGGCCAGTACTTACAGGTTCAGGAAACTTTATCAGCCAAGTATTGCCAGGTGGTGTACACCAGGTAACTGTAACAGTATATGATTTCTGTGGCAACACAGATGTATGTGTATTTGATGTGTCTGTTATAGGTAGCAACCCTCCATCTCCAATTTGTTTGGCTTCGGTGGTTTGGGTATTGGATGATGAAGGAAATGCAGAGGTGTGGGCTTCAGACTTTGATCTTAAGAGTGAAGGTGGATGTGGAAGTACTGAAGATTTGACATTCTCATTTACAAACCCGACGACAGCAATTACAACCAATATGATGTTTGATTGTAGTGATATTCCAAATGGAATCGGAGCAAATATTCCTTTAGAGGTATTTGTTATCGATGCAGGTGGAGCGTATGAGTCATGTGTGGTTACTTTGGTTCTGCAAGATTCACAGGGAGTTTGTATTGATTTGGATGGAGCGAGAGCTGTAATTGAAGGAAAGATATTTACTGAGACTTATGAAAATATTGATGATGTAGATGTTGAGTTATACGAGAATATGGTTGACTTCACGCAGTCTGAATTGACGACAGAAGGAGATTATATCTTCGATGGAGTACCATTTTACAATGGCTACATGGTGAAACCAAGCAAAGATGATGTTGCACTTAATGGTGTATCAACATTGGATCTTGTATTGATTCAGAAGCACATTTTGGGAACTCAAGCACTGGATTCTCCTTACAAATTGATCGCAGCTGACGTAAACAATTCTAATTCTATTTCAGGAATTGACTTGATAGAAATCAGAAAGGTGATCTTAGGATTACAAAACGATTGGTCATCAGTAACACCATGGGTATTTGTTCCTGAAAACCACGTGTTTGCTGATGAAGAAGATCCATTTACTTTCCCTGAGACTACGGTTTATAATGGACTGTTTGTTTCGCAAGAAGGGGTAGACTTTATCGGAATCAAAATGGGTGATGTTACTGGAAATGCAGTCGTGAATGCATCTAACAATGTAATTGAAAAAAGATCTGCTGATATATTCAGAGTAGAAACTAAGAATGCGGAATTTAATGGAGGAGCTGTATTGAACGTACCATTTACAGCTGTAAACGAAAGTATCATTGATGGTCTTCAGTTTACCATTGAGTTTGATGCTTCAGTGTTGAAGTACAACGGATATGAAAATGGTGTGTTTGCATTGAATGATGTTAATGTAGGAACACAAAACGCAGACGAAGGAATCATAACAATGAGTTATGACGATATCAAAGGAATCAATATCAATGGTGGTGAAGCATTGTTTGCATTGAATTTTGTAAGCAGAACTACTGGGCAGATTGAAAATGTAATTTCGATCAACTCAGCAATTACTTCAGCAGAAGCATACGATACAGAAGGAGGAATTCAGGAAATCATCTTGCAATCATCTGAGGATGTTGCACAAGGAGGTTCATTTGAATTGTTCCAGAATCAACCGAATCCGTTTAACAACTCTACTGAGATTGGATTCTTCTTGCCAGAGGCAGGGGAGGCTACTTTTGAAGTAATGTCTGCAGACGGAAAAGTAATCTTTAAAAATTCAGATTACTACAACAAAGGGATGAACAGAATTAACCTTGATGGATCAAGTCTTGAAAATAAAGGAGTACTTCTTTATAGAGTTGAATACAATGGTTTCTCAGCAACAAGAAAAATGATATTTATCAACTAAGAATAATTTGGGTTCTTATATTTCTTAAGAAAGCCGGTTCCTTTATGTAGGAACCGGCTTTTCTATTTTTAATCCTTTTGTAAGAATGGATCATGCGGTTTATTTGAATTACTTTCAACCTGTTCAACGATCAATACACCGCCTTCATCGCCAGCTCTTTGTTGCTATCTAAATCGGATTGCAAACTTTCAATCTTCATGCCTATGGTTTTAATAGGTATCGATCCTAAAGGCAAGCGGAGCGTTTCAGATCCAGAATTTATGTGTTGCAATATGATCTTAGCTGCTTTTATAGGATCTCCTTCTTGCTTGTTGTGCACTCCATCCAATTTGGTCCTAAAGTTTCCTGCAGTATCTTGGTAATCTGAAATTTGTTTCTCCGAACGCATCAAGGAGCGACCTGCAAAGTTGGTTCTGAATGGTCCTGGTTCGACCAATGTCAATCCTATTCCCAAGGGCTTAACTTCCTGCGCCAAAGCTTCACTAAATCCTTCCAGTGCAAACTTACTAGCATTGTATATCCCAAAACCGGCAAATGCTTTTACTCCTGCATGAGAAGAAATCTGTATGATGTGTCCTTTCTTTTTGGATCGCATGTGGGGTAATACTGCTTGCGTCATTTTTAAGGCCCCAAAAAAGTTTGCTTCAAATACCTTTCTGACATCGTCAATGCTTGCTTCTTCAACGGCCCCAGAATATCCAATTCCTGCATTGTTGACCAATACATCGATTTGCCCAAATTCAGTAACTATTTCTTGAATAACAGCGTCTATCTTATCCATGTCTGTTATATCCAGTAATACGCCTTTTCCTTTGTTTTGATATAAAGTGTTGAATGCCTCGACTTCACTATTTTTTCTGAAAGTTCCAATCACAAATTCGTTAGATCGGATTACGGCATCTGCAAGTGCTTTCCCTAATCCGCTAGATATTCCCGTAATGAACCAAATTTTTTTATTCATAGTATCTGTTTTTTGATGAAAGTATAACCCCAAAAGTGCTTTTGGGTTTTCTATGTTTTTTAAATTACCCTGGATTCTTTGTTATGCGCAAAAATCAATGAAGATTTAAAATACAAATGTCGGGCTTAAATAGCTTTCGAAAAATGAACTAGATTAAGAAATGTATTTAAACTGATTCAAGATTGTGCTTTTCGATTTCTGATTTTACTTAAGAATTCAGGAGACATGCCGAGGTAGGATGCCAGCACGTATTGTGGGACTCTATTAACAATGTGGGGGTATTGTGCGGCATACTCATCATATCGCTGTTCTGCTGTCAAACTGATACTAGAAATCACTCTTCTTCTTGAATGAGCGAATGCCTTTTCTGTTGTCAAGCGGAAGTATTCACTTAAATTATGTATTTCTTTGCATAAGGGCTCAATGTCTTCATAATGCATCTGGAATATGAGAGAATTTTCCAATGCCTCGGCGTAATTTTGGGCTGGCGTTTGATTGATGTAGCTGAAAAAATCAGTAACAAACCAATCTTCTACACCGATACTAACTGTATGTTCTTTGCCTTCTTCGTCTAAATGAAATACTCTGAATGCTCCTTCGACAATGTATGTTCTGCTTTGGCAAACAAATCCAGGCTGGATGATGTACTGCCTCCTTTTAACGGTGGATGTTTTGATGATAGAGCAGATTTTTTCTTCTTCCACTTTTGTCAAAGATACATACCTGTTTATGTTGTTTAATATGCTAGCGTATTGGTTCATTTTGTTCGTTGAAAGATAAAAATAACTCCTTTCATCACAAAGAAAGCCGATCCCTTTTACAAAGAATCGGCTTTCTTTTTACACCGCTTACACATTTGACGAAAGTCAAATATGTCTAGTTAATCTTAACAAACTTTTTGTTACTCAATTTCTTGCCCGCTTGGAATAGGATAGAGTAGTTTCCTTCTGGCAAGTCGCTCACATCAATTGTAGATTCAAAAGCTGATTCTTTAAGCTTTTGCCCTAGAGCGTTAAAAATCAGATATCGATCCAATATAACTTCACTCGAAATTGTCAAAATATCAGTGGTAGGATTTGGTGATAGATTGATCGCTAAGGATAATTCTGGATCGAATGTCGAATCAAGAAATCCAATATCTCCGATATATCTTGGTAGCAATTGATAACCAGAATCAAATGGATCACTGTTGTCAAACTGACCACCTAGTCCGATAATAAATAGACTAGTCGCTCCTGGGATTGATGTATTTGCGTATTCTGTGTCATTGTCAATTCTTACAACAAAATCATTGGTGCCATCTGTAGCATCCATATTAAATGAGCTGCCATCACCAGCCCATTGTGTTGGGTCGGTAAAGTTTACAAAATTGATAACGACAAGACTTGATTCAGTGTCCTCATTCAATTCAGTAACCACTTCAGGGATTACCAAAGGATTTCCTTGGCTTACCAAAGTAATTGTTTCAGGATTGATCTGGGTTAAGCCATTGAATTGACCGATTGTACCTTCCATCGTTACAATGTCTCCTTCAGTAACTGTATAACCACTTGTGTTATCATTTTGGAATACGCCAATACCGTTGTTGTCATCATCAATCACGGTCATGATCAAGTCGCCTCCTGAGAGATTTACGCCGTAGACGGTGCCTGTCAAAGTACACGCCACGCCCAAGGAGTCAGCTACACCCACTGCATCTACGGTCGTCATCTCAGCGATGGTACGCGGTGGGAATGGATTAAAGTTAGGGTCAAACAATCTGATGTCGCTTTCGTATCTAGGAAGTATTTGGTAACCTTCGGTAAATGGATCGCTGTTGTCAAATTGTCCTCCGATACCAATAATATCGTATACATCTCCTGTCGGTGCAGGCTGGGTAGACCAGTAGGTGTCGTTGTCTATTCTGACCGTGTGTACAGTCATTCCATCTGTGAATTCTACATTGAATGATGATCCGTCACCAAACCAATCCAATGGATCAACCAATGAAACATTTTTAAGGGTCACGAGACTTGATTCTGTGGTCTCCTCCAGTAGTGTTACTTCCGCTGGTTCAATCAAGTCATTGCCTTGACTGATCAAAAGAATAGAATCTGGATTCATTTGTGTCAATCCATTGAACTGACTGATCGTTCCTTTTAAAGTTACGATGTCTCCTTCCACTACTTCATACGTGAATGCACCATTTTCAAACACGTTGATTCCTTCGTTGTTTTCATCAATGATGGTAAAGGCAAGATCAAATGATGAAAGATTGATGCCGTATACCGTTCCAGTCAATGCACAAGTTGCATCCAATGAATCAGCAATTCCTGTTACAGGATCCACCGTTGTCATCTCTGGAATAGTCCTATCTGGGTAGATGTTGTCTTCCTCAGAAACAAATGGCATGTACGGGTCAATGTCTTCAAAAAATCTTGGGAACAACTGATATCCTTCGTCAAACGGAGCACTGTTGTCAAATTGACCCCCGATTCCTGTTACAGTAAAAGTTCCAGTAGGGTAGTTAAGTCCAAATATGTCTTCTACATCCGCATCGATTCTCATCGTCACGGTTTCTGTTCCATTTGAAATATCGACATTGAAACCCGACCCTGAATTGGTCCACTGAGAAGCATCGGTCAATGACATGCCTTCCATTGTTATCAATTGTGATTCGGTCTCTTCATTTAGTGTCGTGACCAGTGTTGGTTCATGTAGTAAGTTGCCAGTGTTGATTAGTGTGATACTCGTCGGTACGATCTGAGCCAATCCATTGAATTGGTCCATCGTTCCTGTAATGGTTACTTTGTCTCCTTGCGTTACTGTGTATCCTAAGTTGTCGTCAAACAAAAATACACCTACACCATCGTTGTTGTCATCGATGATGGTAAACTGCAATCCACCTGGTCTCATGTTGATTCCATATACGTTTCCAGTGGTTGTTACTTCTTGATCCAATGAAAGGATGACACCATCTGCATCAGTCTCTGTGATTTCTCCAATGGAGAATCCACCACAAGCATTTAGACTTGATGGACTTCCTACAATACCAGGGCTTGCCACAACTTCACTCGTCGATGCAACCCAGTTGGTAGGATCGTTTGCTGATCCTGTTAACGGACAAAAAGTGATGGACGTACCTGTCTCCACTTCGGGCCAAGGTGCGCTGTTGGTGTAAGTGACTTCATCAATCACGGTTCCAAGGTTGGAAACCAATGCTACCGTTCCACTGTCGTCACCCAATGATTCTGTGTCAGACCATCTAAAACTAGGAACACCAAATATGGTTCCGATGGCACCATTGTCTTTTCCTACAACAAAATATCCATTTGGTAAAATCATCAAAGGAGGAAGATTGTAGTTGATATCTCCAGAGATACTCCATCCCGCCATACTCACTGTATCAGTTCCAAAGTTGAACAACTCGATGTATTCCAATGAATCAGTAGTATACATGATTTCGTTTACAGCAATATCCATATATTCTTCATTGATTACAGAACAGTCTGCTTGGTTGGCCATGGAAGGACTTCCGAATACTTGTGTTCCATTGATCATCATGCCTGAATCCGTCGTAGAGAATCCCCAGTTTAAAGGATTGCTATTGTCAGCATTTAGGTCGCATAATTCTAGTGATGCGCCAGCTCCATCTGCATTGGGAGACCATGGACTTTGGCTGCTGTAGCTCACTGCATTTACCAGTGAGCTATCTGGAGCAAACAATCCTATTTCTTCACCTGAATTATTCAATGCACCATCTGTCCATTGTATTGCAGCAACTTGGAATACACCTTCAAAAGCTACTGCAGATCTAGCGATAGTCAGGTAAGACTCAGCGGCCATTGGCTGATCTCCAAAAGTAAGTTCTACTCCTTCGGTATAGTAACCTTGTAGATTGAGTTCAGCGCCGGTATTGTTGTATATTTCTATATACTCTAAAGAGTCTGCTCCTGATTCAGGCGGATTGTACATGATTTCCGTAATAATCTGTCCGTAAGACATTGAACATATTACAAAAAATAATAATGTGTTGAATAGCTTCATACTTAATATTTTTTATGCGTTGTTGTATAACTTCTGTAAAGATGAGTGTAAATATATAGATTTTTAAATATGTCCATACACAAGTATGAATGTATATTCTTCTATCTATTGATAGAGCTATAAAGTGATTGACATCAAGGATCTAGATGCTTAAGCTTAAATGAAATTAAATAGGACTTTGAAATGAGATTACTGGAAGGCTGTCTTGATCAATCAGGTATAAAAATCTCTGCCAGCATACATCTTACACTACCTCCTCCATATTTTTCAATGGTAGGAATATCTACGGCAAGGATGCGATTTGTTTTTTCGATGAGGGCTACTTGTTCTTGTGTTAAAGAAGCTCTAGCGGTAGTAGACATAATCAGGAATCGACTCATGTCGTTGGATCTCATTTCAAGCATGTTGCCGGCAAATTGTTCGACTTGGTCCAAGCTAATTTCTACAATTGTTTTTTTATTTTTAAGCAATTGATTTTTAACCACCTTGCGTTCGTCTTCGTCACTGATTGCATCGAGGGCTATGATCGCCAACTGTTCACCAAGGGCCATCATGACATTGGTGTGGTAGATGGGTTGTTCTCGTTTGTCATGTGCGAAAAAATAGATGGGTTTGTAATTCATCAGAATCCCAAATTTGGAAAGTAACTGTATGCTCGTACGAGAAGAAAGGCACGCATATACAATTCTATTTTCTCTATCGAGGATCATACTTCCGGTTCCTTCAAGCGCTAGTCCTTCTTCTACGATATAGTGTTGGAAATTGTATTCTTTTTTGTAGCCATATACTTCTTCTAGTTTTCGCAGTACATCATCCCTCAGCTCTTGCCTACGAATCGGAGATTCCATCGCGTAAGTGATCAATGCTTTGTTTTGGTGTGTGCTGATCCAGTTGTTGGGAAAGATGGCGTCGGGAGTATGAGGTGATTCTGTGTCATCAATGACAAGCACATCGATATTATTTTCTCTTAATGTTTTTACGACCTCTTCAAATTCGGCCAGGGCTTTGTTGTGCACATCGGCATCGTCTTTCCCGTCTGCTGACTGAAAGTGATTGCTTGCAGCTGTTTCTTCATTGTATCCAAATCTTGCTGGTCTTACCATCAAGACTGTGTTTGTTATTTGCCTCATAAAATCACTTTAATAAAGCCTCTTCTTTTAATTGAGAAGCTAAATTTGCTCCAAGATAGCTATCAATCAAGTGATGCGCAAGATAAATCGCAGGAGTTAGCACAATTGCGACGCTGAACTTATAAATGTAGTTGACGATACCAATGGCCAAAACTCTGACCAATTCCCAGTCTGCCCCAATATAAAATGCGATAAATAACACGACAAAACTATCTATGAATTGTGATACAAGGGTAGAGCCAGTTGCTCTTAACCATATTTTTCCTTCGCCCGTTTTTTGCTTGATTTTTTGAAAAACATAAACGTCAATCAATTGTCCTACCAAGAATGCCACCAAGGATCCTACAATGATCCATAGTCCTTGACCAAATATTTTTTGAAAGGCCAGATTCATGTTGCTAAGGCTTAAAGACTGATCGTTGTTCAATCCGCTGATCGAATTCCACCAATCATTGGGAGGCAAAGCGATAGCCATAAATATGATCATAAAGGCAAACACAATCAGGCCTGCTGTTAAATAGCTGAGAAATTGAACTCCTTTTTTTCCAAAATATTCATTGATGACATCTGTCATGATGAATACCACTGGCCATAGCAGAACGCCCGCTGTCAGATTAAATCCAAGATCTTTGACTCCGAAAATGGTCCAGTTCATCGATTCATAACCAAAGACTTTTTCGAGCGAAAAAATCTTGACGCCGATCATCTCAGCCACAAGGGCATTGCAGATGAAAAACCCACCTAAAATTAAAAATAACTTCGTTGCCTTATTGGATAAAACTGAGGACATACTATAAAAGTAAGTCTTTGCCCTCTAGTTTCGTAAAAAGCACAATTGATTCTACAGTCTTATTTCTGCTCCTATCGATATTCCAGCCAATCCTAAATTTTGTCTGATAGGATTGAAATCTTGATTGTTGATAGATGCCAGATTGTATTTGTATGAAGCATTGGTGAAGACCGACCATCGTTTGTTGATGTTGAATCTTGCTCCAGCTCCTCCGTACAAACTTACTCCTGTCTGGTTTAGGAAGAAATTTTCACCTGAGACAACTTCGTTGTTGGTGTCAAGCAATGTTCCTTCGTAGCTGAATCTAACATTATAGAAAATACCTGCTTCACCAAAGTAGTCCCATCTTTTTGAAATTGGTGCTTCATATCCTATGATGATAGGGATATTAAATGAGTGATATTTATTGTATTTTTTCCACACTGTAGTCCTGATAACCTGCATGGTGCCAGGCCCCAACACTGGTATGGTGTCACCTTCCATGTCAATTCTGTAAGCGATGATGGTTTCTGGATCAAAGATTTGATCTTGTGTTACCAAAGTAGATTCAAATTTTTCTCTGATTTGATCATATTCAACACCTGCTTTCACATACACATTGGGGTTTAGATTGTATTTGATCAATGCGCCTGCTTTTAATACTTCCAGAAATTGCATGGTGCTTTGTCTTGTGATCAGATACTCATCTGGTTCTGCGGTGTCTGTTCTTGATCTGTCATTGGTGACCAAGTCTATCCCTACGTAGGGGAGTATGCTAAACTTACTTCTGTCTGCAGTCCAGTTGTCGTAGCAATCTACACGATTTCTCAATCTCAAAGCCCCACTGCATGCATCGCCTTTTAGTGCATCGCACACGTCTCTATCGTCCTTTGCGTAATTAAGACTAGGGGCATGGTTGAGCGCTTGAAGCGATGCCATAATCAAATTGCTTGACGTTTCTTTTGTTGCGCTGTTGGTAACAATCTTTTCCGCTTTTTCAGTGAATGCTCCTATTGCATTTTGTGCATTATTGTTTTGGGCACTTTCGTAAATGTTGTTTGTGCTAGTACCGCCAGTACCTATGTTGCCAGTTGATCCTCCTGCGGCGACTTGGCCTTGGTCAGGTCTTTCGGAAACTGACTTTTCTGCTGATGTTTTATTGTCTGCCAATCCTGAAGTATAGCTGTTCTTTTCTTTTGCTTTTGCAGCTGATTTTTTTGTGTTGGTCGTTGTGTTGTTTTTTAACTGGCTAGTTGTATTTGTCTTAGAAGTGGTGTTTGAGTTGAGGGTTGTGTTTGAATTAGAAGTTCGAGTTATTGCTATGTTGTTGGGTGCACTTTCGTTAGAAGATGTAATACTATTTCTTGTATTGTCTGTTTCACCAGTCTTTATTGAATTAAGATTGGTGTTGTCGACACTTGCATTGCTTTGTTTAGGAGCATTGGCAATATTTGCGGAAGCGAGATCGGAATTTAATTCAGAAGATATATTTCCTGTATTTATTGACTCCGTTAAGTCTTGCGTATCTGATGTCATATAACTCTGACCCACATACAGAGTTCCCATCAAAAGTACGGCTAGGATACCAAGACCAAGATATTTCCTAAACGAAAATCCTGGGGTAGGGCTTGGGTTATCCTGATCCATTTTGGATTCAATGCCTGCCCATAAATCGTTGGTGTCTATAGGAGTGTGCAAGTCGTAAAGTTTGCTCTTTACGGTGCGGTCTAGCTTATCTTTGCCCATGACTCATCAGTTTGCATATTAATTAATTTTTTTCTCAATAATTGTTTGGCACGTGAAAGTTGAGATCGAGAAGTTACCTCCTTGATGCCCAACATTTCTCCGATTTCTCTATGGTTGTAACCTTCCACTACTGCAAGGTTGAAAATCTGTCTATATCCATCTGGAAGGGTCCGGACGATCTTCAATAAATCCTCTGCAGCGAGTTTGTCTGTTACATCAGAAGCCTTGGTGAGATGAGAAACATTGTCTCCGATCTCAGACTCCATTCTTGACTTCTGTTTTTTTATTTGCTTCAAGGCTACATTGATCGTTACACGACGCATCCATCCTTGCAATGAACCTCGCTCACAATCGTAGGTATGTATTCCTTTAAAAATCCTTATAAAACTATCTTGCAAAACATCCTTGGCCAAATGTGCCTCACCCATATACCGCAGACAGACTGTGTACAGCATACTTGAGAAAGTGTCAACCAATTCTCTTTGTGCGGTTGGGTCTTTATTGACACAACCTTCTACGAGTTGTTTTAAATCCGGATTATTCAGCATTTATTTTTTAATTGAGATTTATATCTCACATAACTTTAATGATTGTATTTATATTTCAGTATAACCTGCATCAATATATAATATTACATCTCCACAGTTTACTGTGAATATATCGGTAAATCGAGTCATTGGATCAGGATCACTTCCATCAGGGTCAGTAATGTCTTCCGCCTGTGGTACCAGTACATATCCTGCTGGTTGAATAAATTCTACTCTGAATTCACCATCATATTGACCTGCGAAAAGGTAGCTGCCAGATGCATCAGTGACTGTTTCATCAATGAGTGTCGATCCATCACTATTGTATAATCTAACGGTTACTCCCTCCAGTGGAGAATCTCCAGTATCAAATATACCTGATTGACCTCCAGGCATATCCACCCAAGCCATATTTCCAATTCTCGCTCCAAAATCCAAAATGGTTATGGTCTGATCCAAAGACTGACATCCATTTCCATCAGTGGCAACATAGGTATAAGTGCCAGGTGCCAAATCTGATACTGTATTTGCAGTGATGCCTAGCTCGTACCAGAAGATCGATACATCTTGAATTGGAGGAAAGCTAATAGAACCGAAAGGTTCACCGCAAGTTGCATGTTCAATAACTGGGTCATTCAGTTCAATAAATTCAGCATAGAGTAACACTTCATTTTCACACACTGCCCCCGAAGCATCTGATATTATTACCGTATAGTTTCCTTCCTCAAAGACCGTAATGTCAGGGGTTGTTTCACCTGTGCTCCATTCATAAGAGTAAGGAGGAATACCTGTGGTCACCTCTGTGGTTATCTGAATGGGCTCTCCTAAGCAAATGGATAAAGTGCCTGAAGGATTTATACCACATTGAAGCGCTTCTCTTTCTATCAAACCAAATCCAATATCAAATAGATATTCTTGATCTCCAATGATGTATTCATTTGATACTCCGCTAACATTGAAATCGGAATCTTGATTGTCATTGCCAGCATCCTGAAGCGTTAACTGCCATTCGTTGGCTGAAACTCCTCTTAAAAGGTTGGAGAATACTCTCAAGGTGAAAGGTACATCTGCTAGCACATGGGTTCTAAAGCTTCCATCAGGAAGAACATTTACGGCAATGGTATTGTCGCTTTGATCAAGTAAGAAATTTGCCGGGTAGGGAGTTGGTTCTCCAGTATCGTAAATTCCATTTTCATTTTCATCAATCCATGCTTGACCAATGACAACACCATTGGGTTTGTACTCATCCAAAAACATACTGAATTCACCAGAGACTTCAACTTCATTTCCATTATTTAGGTCATATAAAAATCCCGAAAAGGTTCCCTCGATGAGATCATCTGCATTTCTTCCTATGCTGGTGATATTAATATTGAAATCTGAACACAGTGTTTCAGCTATGTCTGGCACACAAGATATGAATTGATTTGAATTAACTAATACCCTAGAATTGTGTGGATTTTGACTACCCAATTTAGGGTCGAGAAGGGTTGCTTGGAAAGACCTTATCAAAGAATCAGATGTTCCAAAATGCAATCCATTGTTTCCGTAAGTAGCAAAAATTTCATAACTATATCCTATGTCAACACCATCAACTGTCATGCGTATGAATTCTTCTGGTACCTCTTCGCATGCCTCAATATCTCCCAAGTCCCAAAGGCCTTCTTCATCAATGGTAATGAATATTTCTTCACTTGAAAAGGTTTCTGCCGTATTGAAAACCTGAATGGCTACTTCATTTATGTTGGCAGAACAAGAAAATCTTGCTTCCAGAAAGCTACCATCACTGTCTAGTTCTATAACTATGGTTTCTTCTTCGTATTGTATTCTTACGTATCCTGTAGTTAGGATTTCTCCGTTGCAATAGGCCGTTCCTGAGATGATTGATATAAAACTAGTAGTCTCGACTTCAATGTTAGGTAAAGTAGTGTCGGTATTGAATGGTCCGACAGAGGTTTCAAAAACGACATTTTCACATTGATCTAAAATACTAATAATCAATTCTGTATCTGCAGGTACTTTGCCTGAAAACTGACCTTGCGCATTGGTATTTCCATAACCACTAAACCCAGAATCTGCAATGTCTATTCTGACAGAGGTGTTGGCCAACGGAATACCATCGATATTGGTTACCGTACCAGACAAATGAACAAGCGGGTAAGGCCAATCACAGTTCCAAAATGAGAAATGAGATACTTCTCCAACATAGTTTCCTTCTACCAAAACACATGACCCATCTTCTTCCCAAAAGCCAGTGTCTTCATTAAATGACCACAACGGCATCGTGCCCGGAAGATTGTCAAAATCTGGAGCAGTCATGCTCAGTGTAGCAGTGGTGTTTTCTTTTAAATTAAGTTTTTGTCCATTGTTGCCAATCAATTCAACAGCAACCATTCCATAACTGGCCAAGGCTCTGATGTTGTTTTCTGCATCTACCGCTCTTAAATCACCTGGCATTGAAAGGCCGACGTTGTTGTCATTGACATCGTACCAATGAAAAAATACTTCTACATTTCCTATGTATTCATCCTCCGTTCCATCAAATACAATACTGTTCGGTTGGAAAACAATGCTTGCATTCTCAATCGAGACTGTACCTCCTTCAGCTGCATCAAATTCATTGGTAGAAGTACGCTCAATCAACATCACCTTAATGTAAGTCTGGTTTGATTGCTCAGGGTAGACAAACTTAAAGCTCTGATAAAAACCTGCTTTGTTGATGGTAATCATCGAGCCCGTACTATTCAAGGATACGATGTTGTCAAAACGGAAATAACCGTTTTCGTCTGATGTTTGAGTAAAACTGGTGAAGTCAATGACGGCATTCTCAATTGGGTTACCTTGTTCGTCGACAATCAATCCAGAAAATCCAGAATCTTCAAGGATTGGTGGATTTTGTTGAACTATAACTTCGGTAGTTTCCCCGTCAATGTCCTTTCGGCATCCGAAGATGGTTAATGTTGCGAGTAGTATAACAATTAACGTATTAAATCTCATGTGCTTCTTTATTTCAAAGGTGTCATACTATAAATAATATTGGTCTTTCGACCTAACGTGTATAATATCTATGGACAGGGTAAAACGTTGCACCTTTTTTGGAAATAATTGTTCTTGTTTAAAAATGATATAATATGTCAAATAAATATATGTATAAATATTTGGTATGTAAGATATTATTTCAAATTGTCATCTATTTGGCATTTGCATATTCTTCTACTTTTTTCCATACTCTCATTAGATTTCCGGAGCAAATCTTAGCTATATCCTCCTCGGAATATCCTCTAGCCAGCAATTCCTTTATTAAGTTAGGATAATCTGAGACATCTTTCAAACCTGTAGGCAGAGAATCACCTACACCATCAAAGTCAGATCCAAAGCCGACATGGTCCACACCGGCGATTTTTACTACATGATCAATATGGTCTGCTACTACTTTGACATCAGAAAAGCTGAGCTCAGTTTCTTCCATGATTTTTTCCATTATTTCCTTGGCTCCTTCACTTTCACGCGTCATTCCTCTTTCTTCTAAATAGGCATTCATATCCAAACCGAGCTGCCATCTGTCGTCTTTGACTTTCTGGTCGATAAATGTAGATCCAAAATTGATCATAATAACACCTCCATTTTCACCGAGCACCTTCAGCATGTCATCATCCATGTTTCTTTCAAAGTCAGGCGTAAATTTTCTACAAGATGAATGTGAGGCGATCACGGGAACTTTTGAATGCTTGATGGCTTGATAGAAGGTAGTATCTGAAACATGGGATATGTCCACCATGACGCCTTGCTTGTTCATCTCTTCCACGACCTTAAATCCAAAAGGACTCAATCCTTTCCAAGTCCGTGTCGTATCATAAGAAGAATCGCAGATGAGATTGTCTTTGGAGTGGGTGAGGGTAATGTAATTGATTCCTCGATCAGAAAAGTGTTTGATATTGGATAGATCATCTTCAATCCCAGATCCATTTTCCATTCCCATCGGTAAGGCCAATTTCCCTTGCTTAAAAATTCTTTCTACATCTTCAGGTGTATATGCGACTTCAAAGTATGTCGGATTTTTCTTACAAATGGCTTCGACCATGTTGATCAATGAGTCTGCTACTGATTTGGAACGACCAGGATCTTTCTGATAATCAGCCGGAATATATATCGACATAAAAGGTGCATCCAATCCTCCTTCTCTAGATCTTACAAAATCAAAATCACCCTTGTCAGATTGCACCGGTATTTCTAAGAATTCTTTTTCCAATCTAAAATTCATGACTCTCAGACGATAAGGGAGATCAATATGGCCATCGACAATGATGTATTTTTGAGCCAACTGATCGTGCAATTCTAGATTCTCGGAAGTGTCTGCAATGGTTTTCTTGGTTTTACAAGCAATGGCTGCAAGCGTGATGAGTAGAAGAGGAAGGTACTTTTTCATTTGCTTTATTATTGTATACACAACTTACATAATTAAGCGCAGAGAAGGGAAGACATCTATTCAAATTTCAGTTTGTTGTGATCAAAAAAAAGCCCTGCACGTAAATGCAGAGCTTTTTTTAAGAGTAAATATGTTTTTATCCTTCCAGTTTGAATTTGACAGGTAGCGTAAATTGTGTAGCTACATTTTCTCCGCCGTTTCTACCAGCAGTCCATTTGGCTTTGCCTTGCATCATTTTGTTTAACACATCCAAGACTGCTTTGTCAGTACTTGGATCCAGGGATTTGACAATTTCTAGGAAACCAATAGCTCCTTGTTCATCAACCACAAATTGAACCACGGACATTCCTTCTATACCACCTTCTCTTGCTTCGGCTGGGTATTTAAGATTGCTATAGATGAAGGTCAATAAATTGTCATTGCTGCACTTATAGATTGCATCAACATCACTGATGCTTGAGCAATCCCCAAAGACTGGCATTACCTCTGGCAACTTGAAAACTTTAATATCTGTCTTGGTGATTTCAACAGTTTCTTCAAATGTTTCAGTATCGAATATTGATACGGTATCTATTCTTGTTAAAATCGAGAACTGTTCGTCTTTTTTTATTTCTTGCATCTTATAGTTGTCCTCAATAAGAGGTTCTTCATTTTCTAAATTGCAAGCATGCAAAAACATAATTGCGACAAACATGGCGAGGTATGCACCCCATTTAATAAAACTAGGGGTGTTTTTGTTTTTTGAGCTGATCATGATGATTCTATTTTTAATATGTGATGAAATATTGTTGACAAAAGAAAATTGACTGTTTGTATTGAGCTGAGAAAGTAAAAACTGTCCGTAGTGTTTTTTACTTGAACTGTGGCATAATTTCTCATCTACTTGGTATTCATGTACGAGCTCGAGTTCAGTAAAATATTTATAACTGACAGGATTCCACCAGAAGAACACTTTGTTTAGTAACAGAAATATTTTTTCGATACTATGTCCAAATTTGATGTGGTTTATCTCGTGTTCAAGGATGAGTTCTTTTTCGTCATCTTTGTATGAGCCTTTCGGCAAATAGATACTATTGAAAAAAGAAAACGGAGTGTGTACCGAGTCACTTTCGATTAATACGTAATCCTTGTATGGGCTTATGGTGCTTTGGACTTTATAACTGTTTATTTTCAATAATCCATAGATGAATCTCGCCAAAAAGAAGGCCGTTATGATAAAGTACATCACGGTGATGATCGTGATGGCAGGTACGCTTTGATTGACTTCTGTGATGACCGCTGAGGTTCCTTCTGCAACCAGTTCAATCGGACTCAATACAACAGAAAATAATTCTGGTTGAGCCAAAAATATACTGTTGTCCACCAAGGGCAATACTAGGCAGATCATGTTGCTGCTGATCAAATAGAAACGATTGAATTTGTGGTCCGATTTCCCTTTGAAAAGAAGCATGTACAAGACATAAAAGGATAGCAGATACACGCCATATTCTATTAAATAAAAAACAATGCTTTCCATGATTATTCTTTTATATCGTTAATCAATTTTTTTAATTCGTTTACATCTACTTCCTCTTCTTTGATAAGAAAGGAAACCATCTCATTGACCGATCCTTCAAAGTAGTTGGACAACAGAGACTTTAAGGAATACTTGGAGTAAATCTCCTTTTCGATGATCGGGTAGTATTCATACGTTCTGCCATAGGTATTATGATCTACAAATCCTTTCTTTTCCAATATCCTAATGATGGAAGAAACCGTACTATGTGGTGGTTTGTCTCCTTTCATTTTTTCAATCATGGCACTTACAGTAGTTGGGCCGTGACTCCAAAGCATCTTCATGATGTCTTCCTCTGCTTTGGTTAATTTTTGAATCTTTGCTTTCTTCATAAGGGATTTTTTTCAGTATGAATTTCTTTTATTTGCTAGAGAGGTGAACTTGCTCTTTCAGATACATGCTACGCTCTCGGGCATATTTTTTATAACTTTTGTTTTCGTGATCGCTATCGCTAAACTTCTTGTAATATCTGATAGCAATATTTTTGTCTTTGTAATAATCATCGCAGACTTGAGCTAGCAAGAACCACAGGAGTGGATCGTCGTCATACTTGGTCGCTTCGGTGTAATGATGAATTGCCTTTTTAAGCTGGTTCTTTTCTTTGTGGAGTTTGGCTAGTTGTCGATGGTATAAATCAGTGTCTTTGGATATTCCTGCCATCAATGCTTTTTCATAATACTCTAGTGCGAGTTCAGGTTCGCCTTTCTTTTCATAGGCAATTCCTAAATAATAGGAAGCATGTTCAGGACGCGGTTCATCCACCAATGACTTCGATAGATGAAAAATCGCCCTGTCCAATGAGTCGACTTGTAGATACGAGAATCCAGTCATCTTATTGTAGTAGTTGTTAAGATCCAATCTTCCTCGAAGACTTTCTATCTGCTCGATCGTCTTATTGTACTTTTTCTGGATGTAAGCAGACCTGGCCGAGAGCAACGTAAATTGTATATTGGTCGAGTCCACGATCAATGCTTCTGTTAGGATCGAATCAGCCAATTCGTATTGCTTGTTGGTAGTCAAGATTTCCACCATTCCTTTGATCGTGTAGAAGTCATTGGCATTCAAAGAATAGGCCTTGGCGAAGTAGGGGAATGCGTCGTGCATCATATCCGCCTTCATAAATAGTTGTCCTAGTTTTCTTGTATAGACAGCATTTAAGGAGTCTTGTTTTAACAATTGATTGTAATATTTGATGGCCTTTGGAACATTTTCTTCCTGCTCATAGACACTTGCAAGTTGTTTCAAGACCAATTTGTTTTCAGGTTGTATTTCTTCTGCTTTCAGTAAAGCATTTTTGCATTCTAGAAAGTTGCCTAGTCGAAAGGCAGCAAGTCCAGCCTTTTCATAACATTGGTAATTATTGCTATCCAATTCTATGCATTCTTTGGCCAAACGAAGTGCAAGAGGATAGTCCTCGGATTGGTAAGCTTCCATCAAGGCATCTTGCCCACTCAAGGTGAAACTTAAAATACATGCTATGATTATGGTGGTTAAACGCATAAATCAAATATATAACGTAAAATACAGTTATGCAACTAAATTGTAAGTTGTTTTTATTTGTAGTTCCTACAATACCGAATTCATTTGCGTTTTTTGCCCATTGGTTTTTTTTAAATCAGCATCATTTATTGGTCTTTTTCAACCATTGAATCATCAGATTTGACACTTTTTCATGGTTAGGATCAAGCATCATGTCATGTGCAATGTCATCCACCATCATGAATGTCGCATTGAATTTCTTGGCTGTTTTTAGATTGTCTCTTTCTGAAAATATGGTGTCGTTTTTAGCACCGACAACCAGGGTAGGAATCTTTGCATTTTCGTTTACTCGGACTATTGGTATAAGCAAGTTTAAGAATGCTTTAAATGACTCAGAGCACAATTGTGAACTGAATTCAACGAGGTCTTTTTGTGGGATGTTGTCGCTGAAGAAAGCCTGTTTGCTTTTCTTGATTGTATCGACAAAGCCATAAAGATTTAAGCCTAAGACACTGGGTAAGAAATATGTTTTTTTTGCAAACTTTAAAGTAGCTTTGATAACTCCGTAAGGAGGGACCGAAGCTAAGAAAATCGCTTTTTTGCAAGAAGCAGTCTCAAGGTATTTTTGCAGGATCATTCCTCCCATAGAGTGACCGACGATCACAGGTGGGTGATCTAGTTTTTGCACTTCATTTTTCAATGCTTTTACATAATCTTGTATAGAATATTTATTTATGTCTTTTATTCTCCCTGATGCTTCATGACCGGGCAGGTCAAAAGTAACAACGTTGTAACCTTGATCGATAAATTTTTGTTTGAAATATTTATCCCAGCACCATTTCCCATGCCATGCACCATGTACAAATACGATGGATTGTTTGTTGTTAGTAGTTTTGGTCGTCATATTACCAGATTAAAGTGTCAAAGGAAACCTAGATGGATTCATGCTAAGTTACCTTATTCTAGCATACTTGTTTGCTTGTTATTAATTTGAATGCCCTTCTTAATTGCCCAAAAGTATTGCAGGACAATTTTATTTCATTTTTTCTTTATGGGCCTAAGGCTGTATAGGTAATTTTTGTACTTCAGAAAAGAATGGAATCAATGAAAGACACGCTTATCTTTGGCAAGGCGATTTAGTGCTTGGGAGTCAATATGGTAGGATTCTTTATTTGGTCATAGTGAGTTGTAATGAGCCAATAGATGTGGTTTTAAATCATCGTGAAAATAAATTGCCAGTAATTAAACAACTGCTATGCAAAGAATGGTCGTTCTTTAATATTATCCCCGCCAGTTTTAAATGACGCCCAATTCTTTTCCGACTTTCGTAAATGCTGCTACTGCTTTTTCGAGATGTTTTCTTTCATGTCCAGCTGAAATTTGTACCCTGATTCTTGCTTTTTCCTTTGGGACAACTGGATAGTAAAAGCCTATCACATAGATTCCTTCATCCAAGAGCTTTTCTGAAAAAACCTGCGATAATTTAGCATCATACAACATGATCGGCACAATAGGGTGGACACCAGGAATGATGTCAAAACCAGCCGCTGTCATCTCTTTTCTGAAGTATGTTGCATTTTCTTCTAGCTTATCTCTCAAGGCAGTCGATCCCATCAGTACATCTAGGACTTTCAATGATGCACCTACAATGGAAGGCGCAAGCGTGTTGGAAAAAAGGTAAGGTCGCGATCTTTGTCTCAGCATTTCTACAATTTCTTTTCTAGCGGCAGTAAAACCTCCACTAGCGCCTCCTAGAGCTTTCCCAAAGGTGCCTGTTATAATATCTACTCGACCCATGGCATCACAATATTCGTGAGTACCTCTTCCTGTTTTACCTACAAAACCTGTTGAGTGACATTCATCGACCATCACCATAGCACCATACTTATCAGCCAGGTCACAGATTTTATCTATCTGAGCAATGGTGCCGTCCATGGAGAAAACACCATCCGTTGCAATCAATATTCTTCTTGCACCCGCTGCCTCTTTCAATTTCACTTCCAAGTCAGCCATATCATTGGTGGCGTATCGATATCTCGCTGCTTTGCATAACCTGATGCCATCGATAATGGATGCGTGATTCAATGAGTCTGAAATAATGGCATCTTCTTTTCCTAATATGGGTTCAAACAATCCGCCATTGGCATCGAAAGCCGCAGCATACAAAATGGCATCTTCCATTCCCAAGAAAGCAGCAATTTTTTCTTCAAGTTCCTTATGTATATCTTGTGTTCCACAAATGAACCTTACTGAACTCAGGCCAAAACCGTGTGTATCAATGGTAGCTTTTGCTGCCTCGATTACATCAGGATGAGAAGATAGACCAAGGTAATTGTTGGCACAAAAATTTAGTACGCCTTCAAGTTTATTTGTTGAAATTTCCGCAGACTGTGGAGTCGTGATGACCCTTTCTTTTTTGTAAAGACCAGCTTCAGTAATTTCTTTCAGTTCTTCTGCGATTTGTTCTTTGGTGCCTTTAAACATCTTGTTTAGCTATTGATTGTTTGTTGAGAATATTTTATTTCTAGGTTGTGTAGCATATCTGCCACCATGGTTTTTAGTGTAAATTCAGATCTCCAACCCCAATCGATCATGGCTTGGGTGTCATCAACATCATTGGGCCAAGAGTCGGCAATTTGTTGTCTGGAGTCAGGCTTATACGTTACTTGAAAATCTGGCTTGTGTTTTTGGATTTCAAGGGTCAATTCTTCAGGTGAAAAGCTCAAACTCGCAAGATTGTAAGAAGTCCTAATTTTAATTTTTTCCTTATCGGCTTCCATCAATTCGATGGTGGCCCTCATAGCATCTTTTAGATACATCATCGGAAGTCTTGCGTCTTTGTTCAAGAAGCATTCGTAAGTATTGTCTTTGATGGCATAATGGAAAATGTCTACTGCATAATCAGTGGTTCCTCCTCCAGGTAGTGTTTGATAACCAATAAGTCCTGGGTATCGCACAGATCTTACATCAACATCGTATTTGTTGTGGTAGTATTGACACCAGTATTCACCAGATACCTTACTAATTCCATAAACAGTGGAAGGATCTGTGATAGAAGACTGGGGTGATTTAATCAGCTTGGATTGTTTCCCAAAAACAGCAATGGAACTAGGGAAGAATATCTTGTCGATCAATTTTTCTTTACCAACTTCCAGCACATTGAACAGGCCTTGCATGTTGAGATCCCAGGTCCATAGAGGATCTTCTTCTCCTTTGGCAGATAAAATGGCAGCCAAATGGTATATTGTACTTATATCGTGTTTTTGAATAATTTCTCGAAGTCTTTCGATATCTGTGATATCCAAAAGTTCAAAAGTGCCATGTACCCCTCTGTCATGGATGTCTGAAAGTACTACCTGATCTAGCCCGTATTGATTTTGGAGAGCTAAACTGAGTACACCGCCGACTTGGCCTAGTGCACCCGTTATAAGTATTTTCCCCAATTTATTAGGTTTTGTTGGTTAAGGAAATCAGGATTACAATGCTGGTAAAGGTATCTATTCTGAACTAAAATGCAAACAGATTTTTGTACTTAATTGCCCAATTTTTTATGCTGTAATTTTCGGCTTTTTGTGTCTTTTATCAACAATTATACGTCCTTTCTCAAGGTTTCTAATGGAGATTTGTTAACCACATCTCTGGTTGTCCAAAGGCCAATAAATAAGGTAATAAACACGACAAAGCAGAAGACCAGGATGATCGGTAAAAAGCGTATTTTATAATCAAAATCTAATTGGAATCGGACCAGAAGCCAACTTGCAACCAATGAAATAAGAATTCCAGTTGTCGCCGCCAATACACCAATCAATAAGTATTCAGTAGCATTAATTTTTAATATTTGAGCTCGACTCGCCCCCAAAGTACGCAGTAATACACTCTCACGTACTCGTTGAAATTTACTGAGAATCAATGAAGACAAAAGAACGATTAGCCCTGTCAAAATACTAAAGCCTGCCATGAACTGCACCGCATAACTGATCTTTTTTAAAATGTCATTTAAGGTCGTGAGAATCGAACTTAAATCCACAACAGAAACATTGGGAAAAGCTTTGACAACAGAGGTTCGATATGCCGCCATGACATCCTCATTGGGTGCTTTGGTAACCAATACCTGAAACTGAGGTGCGTCTTCCAAAACGCCTCGCGGAAACAACACAAAGAATCTAGTACGCATAGATACAAACTCTATCTCTCGCAGGCTACTGACATATGTTTTCATCAACATGCCTTGTACATTGAAAACCACTTCGTCACCCAAGCCCACATTTAGGCTCTCAGCATAACCCTCATCCAATGAAATGAATATACTATCTCCAGGGTTTTCGATACGTCCTACAAAATTACCAGCGATCAGTTTTTCTGAAGCATCCAAGGTGTCTCGGAAGGTAACTCGCGTTTCTCGATTGGCGGCCCATCTTCTCACGCGTACTGTCGTATCTTGTAACCATTCTTTCTTAGTTCTGCCTTTCCATCCTTCGATACGCATCGTTACAATTGGGACCTCTTCTACAACCGGCAAATCAAAATCTCGTGTCGTTTTTTTCAAATCCTCCATCTGATTACTTTCGATCCCAAACAAAATCATGTTGGGTTGTGCACCCGCATCCATTGCATTGACATTTTCTAAGATCAAGCCCTGAACAATGAACAAAGTGGATAGAATAGAAGTACCCAATCCCAAGGAGACCAAAAGTATCTGAGTCTGATTGTTTGGCCTATATAAATTGGCCAAGCCTTGACGCAATACAAAACTCCAGTTTCGAGGGAAGAACTTTCTTACTGCCCAAATAATCATTTTGGAAACCATGTACAAAATGAAAAATGCAATCAGAATACCTCCCATAAAGATCAAAGCATTGATGATCGAACCCGTAAGCGTAAAAAGAAATACCGTCAAGCAAAGAATGATCGCTGCATAACATAACCATACCAATGGGTCCCGTCGACCTGTACCTTCCTCTTGGAAATTGGTACGTAAAGTTCTCAATGGACTAATTTTTCTTATCTCCAATAATGGAATCAATGCAAATAGGATCGTTACCAACAAGCCAAGACTTAATCCTTGACCAATGGCGCTCCAGGAAATTTCTGTTGCCACCGTAAAAGGTAGAAAATCGCTAAACACTTTAGGCAATAATATTTGTATCGCCGAACCAATAAATGCACCCAGTAAACTTCCTAGAATCCCCAAAACAAGAATTTGAAGAAAATAGATGATGAAGGCATCGTTGCTTTTCATTCCCAAACATCTAAAGATGGCGATGGAAGAGATTTTATTTTTTACATAAATGAAAACACTACTAGCCACTCCGATACACCCAAGCAGTAATGAAACCAATGCTACCAAGTTCAAAAATGAATTCAAAGAATTAAAGGCTTCGTTTAGATTTTCTCTTTGGTCATCGATGGTCCTGATTCTCATACTTTCGTTGGAGAAAGTTCGTCGGTTTTCTGACTTCCAAATATTCGCATCAAAGTCTGCTGGCACTTTGTGGAAGTAAGAATAATCAATGATACTTCCCGGCTGCGCCAAATTGGTAGAGGCGAGATTAGCGAAAGGAATATAAATGGTGGGCGCAAATCCAGCTCCTAGATTGGAAGCACCCATATTGTTCATCAACTTGCCTTCAATGATGAAAACTTGATCTCCCAGTTTGACTTCATCGCCCGGTACCAAGCCAAACTGTTTCATGAAAGACTTATCAACCAGAGCTGTACCATTATTTTTGAAATCTACAGCTGCTGAAGCTGGTTCAGTAATCAGTTTTCCATAAAAGGGAAAGTTCCCCTCAATAGCTTTTACTCGCACAAACTGACTTCCTTCATTCTTGGGGACGAAGGCCATAGAAAGCAATTCCTGTTCTCTTGATTTTTCTCCTGGCAATGCTTGAATGGCTTCTGCAAGCTCTTCAGGAATTGCCTTGTTTCCAGTAACAACTATATCTGCCCCTATAATGGAAGCAGATTGTTTGTCAATATCGTTTACGATGTTTTCATTGAATGAATTGATGGCAACCAATGCTGCAATCCCCAAGACAATGGAAGAGATAAATAGAAACAATTTACCCCATTGTGTGCGTGCATCAGCTAAAGCTGTACGAAATAAAAAACTCCAATTCATTAGTTTGATTTATCGGATACAACCAATCCACTTTTTAATCTGATGACGCGACTTGTCCTTGAAGCCAATTCCAAATCATGTGTTACAATGATCAGCGTTGTTCCTTTTTCTTTGTTCAAATCAAAAAGTAAGTTTTCTATTTTATCTCCTGTTTCTCCATCTAAATTTCCTGTAGGTTCATCTGCAAATAGAAGTTTCGGCTCATTGCTAAAAGCTCGGGCAAGTGAAACCCTTTGTTGCTCGCCACCGGATAATTGATTAGGGTAATGGTTGGCTCTGTCTTTTAATCCAACTCTGTCCAGAAGTTCTAGTGCTTTTTCTTTCACTTTTTTCGCGCCTTGTAGTTCGAGCGGGATAGTGACATTTTCTAGAGCTGTCAGGGTAGGGATCAACTGAAAATTTTGGAAGATAAATCCGACATTTTCGTTTCTCAAGAGAGCACGTTGGTCTTCATCAAGTTCACTTATGTTTTTGCCAAACAAAGCAACAGAACCATTGGTGGGTTTGTCAAGGCCTGCACACAATCCAAGTAAGGTGGTTTTGCCGCTTCCTGAAGGTCCCACGATGGAGACTGTTTCACCCGCTTGGATATTGAAATTTACATCTTTCAGGACAGTAAGATCTTTGGCGTTGGACTTGTAGGTTTTGGAAAGGGATTCGATTTTCAAAACATCCTGTTTGTCGATTGCGTTATCTATCAATGTTGTGCTTTTACTTTTTATTAAATTGCAGTACCAAATAGAAAAGATGAATCATAAAATATCAATTAGCCTATTTTTGCTATTTTTCGTTTTCAGTAGTGGCTGCGAAAATAAACAAACTCCAGCCAAACAAGTTGATAATCAACCCAGTGAATCAACTACAAATACGATAAACGAGAAGAAAAAGCCTACCAACAAGAATATATTGTTCTTTGGTGACTCGATTACCGCCGGTTATCAGCTAGCCGAGGAAGATGCTTTCACTTATTTAATCCAGCAGAAAATTGATAGTTTGAGCCTTGATTGTACCGTTATCAATGCGGGATTGAGTGGTGATACTAGTTCAGGAGGGTTGAATCGAGTGGATTGGGTGCTAAAGCAGCATGTTGATATTTTTTTGCTTGAGCTCGGGGCAAATGATGCTTTGCGAGGCCTAGATCCAGTAGAAACTGAAAAAAACCTAAAGGGAATCATTGAAAAAGTGCAACAAAAGTATCCTCAATGTGATATAGTGTTAGTAGGTATGATGTCTCCACCTAATATGGGCATCAAATATGCCGACCAGTTTAATGAAATTTACCCTAAACTAGCCAAGGAATATGGGTTAGGCTTGATTCCTTTCTTGCTTGAAGGTGTTGCTGGAGTAGTTGAGTTGAACCTTCAAGACGGTATTCATCCTAATAAAAAAGGGCATGAAGTCTTAACGGAGAATATATGGCAAGTTTTAAAAGACTATATTTAATATAGAGAAACACCATAATAATCAAATGATCAAATTTATAGCAACTGTTCCTTTTATCTTTTTTTGCCTTTTCTTGCAAGCACAAGAGATTTGTGACAATGGAATCGACGACGATGGCGATTCGCTGGTTGATTTGAATGACGATGATTGTGATTGCTTTTTCGATTTTCCTTCTGGCCTCATTCCCAACCCATCCTTTGAAGAAAGGACATGTTGTCCAAATGGGGAAGGACAATTAAACTGTGCAAATGGGTGGATTCAAGCATCAGCTCCTACGACAGATTATGTGCATACTTGTGGTGTTTTAGGAAATCCTTTTTTAGGAAAAGAAGCGCCGTTGCCTTTTCCGGATGGAGATGGCGCCATTGGTTTTAGGGATGGGAAGCCCAATAATCCCAATTTTAAAGAATATGCAGGAGCTGCCTTGACGGAAGATATGGAGCCTGGCAAACAGTATCGTTTGGACTTTTTTACTGGATTTCCAGATGATGATGCCAGTATCAGTTTTGACATGTCTTTGTATGGACATGAAAGCGCAGGAGCGTTGCCCTTTGGGGGAGGTTCAAATACCATTGGTTGTCCCGCCAACGTGAATGGATGGGATTTGATAGATAGAAAAACAGTGACAGGTAGAGATGAATGGGTTAATGTTGTTTTTGAATTTGTTGCCAACAAACCATATCGATCTATTGTATTGGGGCCTTCATGTGATCCACACCCGCAGTTTTCTGATGATCCTTATTTTTTCTTTGATAGATTACTGCTAGCAGAAAGAGAAGAATTTGGTTTGCCTTATTCAGAAATTACAGGAAGCGTTTGTGCCGATGGATTATCATTGACTGTTGAGTTACCGGAAGCAATCAGCTATCAGTGGTACCTTGATGGAGTAGCATTGTTGGGGGCAGATACTCCGACGATTACACTCAATGAGTTAGAAGATCCACTTGGACAATATCAAGCGATCATTGAAACGCCTGATGGTTGCTTTGTCAGTCAGACCTACGACATGGTCATTCCATTCTACGAAGAAACGATAACGGAATTTATATGTAGCGGTGAAAGTTACCTTCTTGGCGACCAACTCTTAACTCAAGCAGATATGTATGAAAGTCTTTTACTTGCCTCTGATGGTTGCGATAGCATGGTCTATTTGGATTTAATTGTTTTGGATCATACGACTGGAACTAGAGAAGATTTAATTTGTGAAGGCGATGTACTATCAGTCGATGGTTTTGAATTTTCGGAAGAAGGTTCATTTAGCTATGTCATAGACAATCTAGCAGGATGTGATAGTACAGTTACCGGTCAATTAACAGTTATTCCTTCCAATGAAGGACTCAAATTGGAGGAAGAGCTGATCGAATTGAAGTTGGGAGAATTTGTAGACGTTTCTACAAGTTTTGTTGATCCAGCCATCACTCAGTTCTCTTGGCAGGAAATAGGTGGAGGCATAGTTTCTACCGAAGAAAATTTAGAAGGTTTTAGGCCTTTAGAAAATACAAGCCTGATTTTGACAGGTTTGGATGAATTTGGCTGCCCTTCTATTGATACAGTGGAGTTCCGAGTAGAAAGAGACATCAGTGCCTTTATCCCAAATATATTTACTCCGGACGACCCTAGTATCAATCAGACATTCCAAATATTTGGGTCACCTTCTGTTGAGCAAATCGCTGAGTTGTACATATACGATCGATGGGGAGCGCTGGTTTATTCTTCGTTTAATACAGGTCCGCTTGATGGATATATAGGATGGGATGGACGCTTCCAAGGTGTCAAAGCACTGAATGGAGTATATGTATATCACGCTATTTTAGACATTGTTGATGGTACGCAGGAGGTTTACTCGGGAGATGTCACCCTGATAAGATAGTTCAAAAAAAGCATCAAAAGAGTAAACTTTGGCTTTAGGCCTAATGAAGTCTGGGAATTAAAGATTTACCTGTTTTCTTAAGATATTAGTTAGTTTAAAGGCTTTACTCTATCTTTCCAGTCGAGAAAATGGGAACAATTTCAAGAAACAAGATTCGGAAATACTTAAGGGAAGATTTATTGGCTGGTTTGACAGTAGCCATTCTGGTAATCCCTCAGGCAATGGGTTATGCACTCATAGCTGGCGTTCCCCCAATTTATGGGCTTTACACTGCTTTTATTCCTTTGCTAATTTATCCTTTATTTGGATCTTCTCCACACATAATCGTGGGTTGTGCAGCCATTCCGTCTATGATGGTTTTCTCTTCTTTGTCTTCAATGGCGGAGCCGTTTTCGCAAGAATATTTGCAATTAACTGCGATGCTTACCTTTTTGGTCGGAGTTTGTCTGGTCTTTTTTCGAATCATGAGATTTGGTAAACTGGCCCGTCTTATTTCTCGTTCCGTCATTTACGGATACACAGCAGGTGCAGCGATACTGATTTTGTTGTCACAATTAAAGTATATGCTCAGGGCAAATGTAGGAGATGCTTCTAGTAGCATGGAATATGTGAAAAATCTTTTTAGTAACATGTCTAGCGTACATATCCTTTCCTTATCAATGGGAATTGCTGCAATAGTCTTCATGCTTATATTGAGGAAAATTAATCGGAAAATTCCAAGTGCCATCTTTGTGCTTCTTGGGGGGATAGTAGCTGCTTTCTTGATGAATCTTGAGTCAAAAGGCGTTGAATTGGTGAAGGAAATTCCGGCGGGTTTGCCAAGCTTTGGATTGCCATTTTTAGATTGGCAATTAACATTGAAATTATTGCCTTATTCTTTTATTATTGCTTTGGTGGCTTATGTACAATCCTTTGCCATTGCCAAGACCTTTGCGATGCAAGGAAAGGATGATGGCCTAGATCCAAACCAAGAATTATTTGCCTTAGGTGCTTCTAATTTAATTTCTGCATTCTTCTTCTGCTTTCCAAATACAGGAAGCCTTACCAAGTCAGCAGTAAATTATGATGCAGGTTCAAAAACGGGATTCTCCTCGCTTTTTGCAGGTGCTATTATAGGACTTGTGTTGTTGTTTTTTACCGCATACTTTTTCTATTTACCAAAAACTATTTTGGCTGCTATTATCATGGTTGCAGTTTTAAAATTCATCAACATAAAAGGGATATTGGGTGTTTTTAAAAGTTCGGGAATTGATTTCATGATATTGATGACTACCTTGTTGGTGACCTTATTTATCAATATCCAACTAGGTGTATTTTTGGGTGTTGTTCTATCCATTTTTGTCGGGATATATAGAGTAGGTGGTTTTGGCAGTTTTGTTAAAATATTTGCGCAAAGCGATCAAGTAGCTGTCGTAGTAAATGGCGAACTAAAACTTACCAGTCCTATCATCTATACGAATGCAAATAACGCCAACCAAAAACTAAGAGCGCAACTTAAAGACAACGGTGATGTCACACTGAATGCCGATCATCTTGAAATGGATGCAGATGGTATTGATGTCTTGAGAATGCTCTCGGATGAATATGGTGTGGAGATTATCAATACGGAGAAATCGATTGGGTAGGGCATAAAAAAAAAAGGAGCTCTTTAGAGCTCCTTCCTATATTTTCATTGTTTATTTACAAATTGTAGGTCAGACCAAACCACACCTCAATGACGCCATATTGATCTCTTCTTTCTTCATTCAAATTTAACAAGGCCTGTGCGCCATACCTCCATTTTCCAAATCCAGTCATGTATCCACCACCCACAACAGCGCTGTTCAGCCATGTCCTTTCAGTAAATGCAAAAATGCCATTGTTGAAGTCATAACCTGCCTGTAGATAAATGGACTCCAAAACTTGAAAACGTCCGAAAGTCTCTACACCAAGATCAAATTCATTGATGTCTTCTTGGTCAACGATGTTCCAAAAGTAATATTCAATCTTTGGCGCAATACCAAAAGAAAGACGTGGCAATACTTTATAAGACACGGCAGGTTTTAGACCAAACTTTAATATGGTTATATTTGGTCCTGCTCCACTTATCCTAAAGTCACCCAGGAGATCATAGACCAATTTGTCTTTGGTCCAAAATGATTGATCTTCAGAAGCTCGAGTACTTCTTTGGCTAGAACTACGCTGACTGCCTGAATCAGATTCTTCGGTTTTTGCTGGTCTTTGTTTGCCTTTTTTCTTCTTTCTACTCTGTGCTTCAGCATCTACTGATAGTCCCAGGACGAAGAAAAAACTTAAAAGGGCTACCAAAATTTTATTCCGCATAATCAATTATTTGTTAACAAAACTCTTAAATGAGCCAAATTGTTTTCTAGACTTGAGACGTTACAAATTATTTAACGTTACATAATAAAGACGTATAATCTCAAGTTGGTATTAAAACCAACGAACTTAACTCAATCTAGTTTCAAGATTAAATTTAAGGGAAAGGTTTTACTTATTACATTATACCAAATGATAATTTGTAATTAACTGAAAATGAATCTGAAATATCATCTGATTGCAGCGCTTTTGCTCATTATTAACCCCATGAGTAAAATGGACGCGCAAGCTGTGGTTGCTTTTAATGAAGTTAGCACCAATGTACAGCGCGCGCAATTGCACAATGCTGTAAGTGCTCAACTCAAAACAGATTTTATTGAAAAAATAAAATCATCTCAAGACGAAACAATTTCTTTGGTACTTCCAGATGAAAATGGTAATCCGTTGTTGATTGACTTTGTCTCATATGAAATCCTATCTGATGATTTTAGATTGACAGATCAGACGGGCAAGTCTTATAAGTTTGACAAGCCTGAATTTTACAAAGGTAGCCTGAAGGACGGTTCAGGATTTGCGACGATGACCGTTTTTGAAGATCGGATAAGTGCCGTTTTATCTATAGAAGGACATGGCAATGTGCATATTGCTCAAGATAAAGAAAGTAAAAATCCATTTGAATATTGGATATACAATGACCAAGATTGGAAAGAAGAAATTCCATTTGAATGTCACACCAAAGAAGAAGATCACAATCCTATCCCAAAGGAAGCCCCCTCTGATTTGCGATCCGTAGATCAGTGCGTGGAGGTCTATCTCGAAGCCGATTTTATTATGTTTCAAGATTATGGTTCGACGCAGGATGTCATGGATTATCTAACGGAAGTGTGGGTGCATGTGGCGGCTCTTTTTGAAGTTGAAGAAATCACAGTTAATATCTCAGAAATTTTTGTGTGGACAACCAACGACCCGTATAGCGATACAAATGGAGGAAATGCATTGATCGATTTCATGAATTTCAGGACTAGCTACAACGGAGACATTGCTCACTTGGTTACCACCAATGATGGAAACCTTGGAGGAATCGCTTTTGTAGATGTCTTATGCACCGATGCAGGTTATGGGTTTAGTAATATTACCAACAACTTCAGCCTATTGCCCAATTATTCTTGGACCATCAATGTGCTGGCTCATGAGATAGGTCACCAATTGGGTTCATATCATACACATAGTTGTCTATGGCCTAGCGGTCCCATTGATGATTGTGCTCCTACAGAAAATGGCCCCTGCAATCCAGGACCTACTCCTACCAATGGCGGAACCATCATGAGTTATTGCCATCTAACTGGATTTGGTATCGATTTTAACAATGGTTTTGGCCCTATACCAGGCGATCGAATCCGAGCTCAAGTTGCTGCTGCTACTTGTCTTACTGTTTGTGATCCTAATGGCGGTGGTGCCCCAACAGCAGATTTTACTTTCGATTATATTAGTCCATGTCAAGTAGGAGCTGTTTCGTTTGCGGATAATTCAAGTGGCAATCCATCTACTTATTCATGGCAATTTGAAGGCGGAATTCCTGGTACCTCTCAGGATGAAACACCAGTGGTTCAATATCTTGCTTCCGGTGAATTCTCTGTAACCTTGACAGTAACAAATGCCAATGGGATAGATTCAGAAATAAAAAATGACATAATCGTTATTCAGGATGATCCGATTGTTTCATCTTCATTTTCTGTTCCCAATGATCCCAATACTTTTGAGTTTGTTGGGTCGGGTGTCGGAATCAATACTTGGAATTGGGATTTTGGAGATGGGAATAGCTCATCTTTACAATCTCCAACGCATACTTATGCACAAAATGGTAGTTATGACGTGGTGCTCACGGGTACCAATGATTGTGGAACGGCCCAAGATATCTTTTCGGTTAGTGTGGACCTTCCACCAGTTGCTGCTTTTAGTCAAAACAAGACTGAAGGTTGTGCGCCTCTTTCGATCAACTTCCTAGATCAATCGCAGAATAATCCAACAGAATATACATGGCAATTGTTGGGGGGATCTCCGGCAAGTTCGACATTTCATAGTCCATTTGTGACCTACCAGACGCCAGGAGTTTATGATGTAATTCTTCAAGTGAGTAATTCATCTGGTACAGATGTAGAGGTCAAGCAAAATCTTATTACCGTGGAGGCAGGACCTATTGCCAATTTTATCAGTTCTACCAATGGCGCAACTGTAACATTTACCAACACTGGATTTAACTTTAATTCAATAGAGTGGGACTTTGGTGATGGTACAACAAGTTTTATTGAGGACCCAGTGCACACTTTTGGTAGCAATGGAACCTTTGTGGTTACCCAGACGGTAGAAAATGATTGTGGATTTGCTGATATTAAAATGAACATAACCATCAATGCATATCCAGAGCCTAGCTTTACGGTAAGCTCCGACAGTGGTTGCATACCTCATTTGGTGAACTTTAACAACACCAGTATCAATACAACATTTGTCACTTGGCAATTCCCTGGAGGAACCCCAGAAACTACCTCGGCGTCAAGCCCAGATGTGATTTATGAGACGCCAGGAGTGTATGATGTAACTATGATTGTTGCCAATGGTTTTGGCAATGCGACAGAAACATTTGATCAGGTTATTACGGTTGGTGCTGAGCCCGAGGCGGCTTTTGATTATGAAGCCATTGGTTTGTCCTTTAGTTTCGAAAATCAATCTTTGTTTGGTGATAGTTATGTGTGGAGTTTTGGGGATGGGTCTATAAGTGCAGAAGAGAATCCGGAGCATACTTTTGCTTCTGAAGGAACCTATGAGGTAAGCCTTGAAGTGACAAGTGCCTGTGGTACGGATATATTAACAAACACGATTACGATATTCAATCTGCCTTCGGTGTCGATTGAGACAGGGCAAAGAGAATTTTGTGCAGGTGACCCAATTAATTTTACGACAACACTATCGGATAATATTACAGATTTCTTGTGGACCCTTACAGGTCCTGAAACGATCACTTCAGATGAAGAAGATCCAGTATTTATTTTAACTGAGCCAGGGAATTATGATGTTAGACTGGAAGTGTCTAATCCTGAAGGATCCGATGTTGAATTCTTGCCGGGGTATTTGATTATAAGAGATGAGCCCGTGGTTGATTTTGATTATACAGTCAATATTCTTCAGGTAAATTTCCAATCGCAAATCAGTTTGGCTACATCGGTTTTGTGGTCTTTTGGCGATGGTAATACAAGTAGCAATTTTAATCCTTTGCACAATTACGCCAGCAATGGTGAATATCTTGTTTCGCTTACAGCCATCAATGATTGTGGTGCGACAAGTTTTAGTCAGACGATTACTGTTGATCAACTCACCTTTGCCAATTTTACAGCAGATCAAACTTCTTTTTGTCAAGGAGAGTTTGTTCAGTTTGAGAATAATTCTACCATGAGTAGCAATGAGTTTTTGTGGTCATTTCCTGGAGGGTCACCTTCTAGTTCCACAGAGGAGAACCCTATGGTGTTTTATGACGAACCAGGAGTGTATGATGTGAGCTTGTTTGTGAATAACGGAATTACCGAAGATGAAGTGATTTTTAATGATTTTATTCAGGTAGATGCAAGTGAGCCATTTGAAATACAAAATGCACCCTTGATAGCAAACGTGCCGACCAATATCCGCTTTAACTTTAACAACAACATTCCAGGAGAATATATGTGGGATTTTGGTGATGGAGGGTCAAGTACGGTTTCTTCACCGGTTTATCAATATGACGATGAAGGAAGTTATGAAGTAAGCTTGAATTTTAATAACAGTTGTTTTGAACTGGACACTACATTTATCTTGGATGTGTATTCAAGGCCTGAGCCAGCATTTGCTGTCAACAACAATGAGGGATGTGTTCCATTTTCCATAGTAATTGATAATCAGAGTTCAAATAATTATACAGAAATAGAATGGACTGCTCCTGGTTCAGTAGAACAAGTATCAGATCTTGATACTCCATTTTTCACGTATTTAAATCCAGGAGAATACGATATTACATTGAGGTTGATCAATCCACTTTTTGAAAGAAGTGTGACCATAGAAAATGCAGTGAATATCATTGATGTACCAAGTGCTAATTTTGGGCTGGATGCCAATGGCTTCGATGTTGCTTTCAATGACGAATCATTGTATAATTCAAGCCAAACTTGGGATTTTGGAGATGGAAATACGAGTATTGCACAGAATCCCTCTCATACTTATGCAGCAGAAGATAGCTATCTAGTGACGCTAGTGGCAAGGAATGTGTGTGGAAGAGATACTTTGACAGAAGTATTTAATTTATTCAGTCCCCCGACTGCGAGTTTTGAAAGCAGTGATCGAGAGGTGTGTAGACCAGCAAGCGTTGCATTCCAAAACAATTCAAGTGACAATGCACTTGATTATGAATGGATTTTTGAGGGAGCTCAGACGACCAATTCAAGCATGAAAAATCCTGTTGTGGCATATGATGAAGTAGGAATTTATGATGTTACCTTGATTGTGCATAATCCATTATTTTCGGATACAATGTTGCTCCAGAATTACATAACTGTGAATGATGTAGCAGAGACCAATTTTACATTTACGCAATCTGGTCTTGAGTTTGATTTTACAAATTTAAGTGTGAATGCAGATAGTTATCAGTGGGATTTTGGAGATGGAAACATTAGTGTGGATGTGAATCCATCACATGAATATACAGTGCCTGGAAATTATTTTGTAAGTCTTACCACGGTCAATCAATGTGGGGCTGCAGCGATCAGTATTCCCGTTGAAGTGAGGGCAGTGCCTTCAGCCAATTTTTCAGTAAATCTATTGCAGCAATGCCAAGGATCTACATTTACTTTTTTCAACTTGAGTGATGAAGAGACCACAGATTATGAATGGTCTTTTCCTGGATCCACCGTTCCTAGTTCGACAGAAGAAGCGCCAACTGTTATTTACAATACGCCAGGTTTTTACGATGTGCGTTTGATTGCGCATTCGGCTTTTGGTTCGGATACTTTGGAATTTTTGAATTATATAGAAGTGCAGGATTTTCCAGTAGCTTTGTTTGACACTGAGTTGATAGGGAATGAGATACATGTCACGAATAATTCGATAGGTGCTGATAACTTTTTGTGGACTTTAGGTAGTCAATCAACGGTTGATCCAAATCCGATATTTACGGTTGATAGTAATGGAGAGGTGATGATTGCATTATCGGCAAGCAATACTTGTGGAACATCTGAGCAGGTTCAGACGATTACGATCAATGCATTACCGACGATTGATTTTACTTTGACAGAACGAGTTTGTATCGGAGAGGTGATTCGTCTTGAGAGCCTTTCGGCAAATGTAGAATCGCTTACTTGGTATATAAATGATGAACTGGTAGGAAGTGGGGTAGATCCTGTCTTGGAGATAACATTGGATGAAGCAGGAATTTATGATGTGCTTTTGGTGGGTGTAAATGAATTTGGACAATCGGAATTGAGAAGAGAAGATGTATTACAAGTGGTGGGAGCACCCATTGCTGATTTTGAATTTTCGTTTTTCGGTGACCAGATATTGTTTACAGACTTAAGCCAAGATGCGATAGATTATTTCTGGGATTTTGGTGATGGATTTATCTCCATTACAGGGGGAGACCAATTTCACAAATTTGCGGAAGCGGGAATCTATGAAGTCCAATTGATGGTAGAAAATGAATGTGGGTCTGATATTATTGTACTGTCGGTAGATGCCAATATATTGTTGCCACAACCTTTGTTTTTTAGTAACAACGATTTGTGTGTTCCGACTACATTGGATATCAACAATGAAACGATAGGAGATGTGTCAAATTGGTTTTGGCGCTTGACTGGGCCAGATACTTTGGAGAGTAACTTGGAGACGCCTGTCTTTGATTTGGAGTTGCCCGGTACTTATGATTTGTTTATAGAATTTAGCAATCAATTTGGCGGATCATCGGAGTTTTTTGAATCTTATGTGGTTGTCGAAGATGTACCCGATGGCGAAGTAGGCTTAACAGTAGATGGCTTGAATTTGATATACGGCAATGTGGATGCAAGTAATGATGAATATCTCTGGGATTTTGGTGATGGTAATGATGCCATGTTGAAAAGTGGAGTTCACACATTTGCGGAAGCGGGAACATACAACATAGTCCATACTGCGTCGAATTTCTGTGGAGAATCAGTCTATAATGAAACTATAAACGTAGAGCAAACGAGAGTCAATGATGAGGAAGTGATCGAGTCTTTGATTGTTGTGGACAATCTAACCGTTGGTGATCCAATCATTGAGATAACAGGTTATATATCAGAGCCTTATGAGTTACACGTACTGGATAATCTCGGGAGATTGATCAGAATCTTTGAACAACCACCACTAAATGGTGTCTCCAGGATTCCTTTGTCCTTAGAGCCTCATAATGTCAAAACGGTTGTTCAAGCAACCTATCACGTATGGGTTAAAGCATTGGATGGATCTAAAAGTGTAAGCTTCATCAAGTTTTAAAAGATTTTAATATGTTTTAGGCATTCTATTTGAAATTGAATGCGGAAGTTTTCATATTTGTGTCACTTATCGAGAAAGATGGAGGGAACAGGCCCTGTGAAATCTTGGCAACCAGCGCATGTATGGTGCTAAATCCTGCCCGAAGAGGGAAAGATGACAGTAAATATGACATTTCACTGAACTTTTTTGTAACCGTTTTTTCTCGGATAAGTATAAATACACGAGAAGAAATATGGATATACAAACAGCCGCTAAAAAAAGAATTCTAGTACTCGATGGCGCCATGGGTACGATGATTCAAAGACTCAACTTCACAGAAGAAGACTATCGAGGAGAGAGGTTTAAAGACTATGATTCTCCCTTGCAAGGGAACAATGATCTATTGTCATTGACACAGCCTGAGGCTATCGCAAAAATTCACAGACAATATCTTGAAGCTGGTGCTGATATATTGGAGACAAACACGTTTAACTCCAACTCCATTTCCATGGAGGATTACAATATGCAAGACTTGGTCTATGAGATCAATAAAGCTTCTGCAGAGTTGGCAAAAAAGGAGGTTTTGGCAATGAATGCTATTACACCGGATAAGCCAAGATATGTTGCGGGGTCTATCGGTCCTACCAACAGAACGGCGTCCTTGTCACCGGATGTAAATGATCCTGGATTCCGCGCAGTGAGCTTTGATGATTTGTTCAATGCTTATTACGAGCAGATAACAGGATTGGTTGATGGAGGGTGTGACTTATTGTTGATAGAAACCATCTTCGACACTTTGAATGCCAAGGCTGCACTTTATGCTGCTCAAAAATACATGGAAGACAAAGATGTAATCCTTCCCGTGATGATTTCAGGGACGATTACCGATGCCAGTGGAAGGACATTGTCTGGACAAACGGCAGAGGCATTTGCTATTTCGATGTCACATTTTCCATTGTTTTCGATTGGCTTTAACTGTGCGCTTGGTGGTGATCAGTTGATGCCATATGTACAGACCGTTTCAGAAAAAAGTGAGTTTAATATTTCTGCCCATCCAAATGCAGGATTGCCCAATGAGTTTGGAGCCTATGATCAGAGCCCTGAAGCAATGGCGGAAATTTTAGAAGGTTACTTTGAAAGAGGAATATTGAACGTAGTTGGTGGCTGCTGTGGTACTACACCAGATCACATCCGAGCTATAGCTGAAGCAGCATCTCATCATCAACCACGGTTGGCAGAAAAGGCTCCAAAATTGTTGACACTTAGTGGACTTGAGCCTTTGGTGGTGCGGCCAGAAACCAACTTAATCAATGTCGGAGAGCGAACCAATGTGGCTGGATCAAGAGCATTTTTGCGAATGATTAAGAATGGTGAGTTTGAAAAAGCTTTGACAGTAGCAAAGGATCAAGTTGAAGGCGGTGCCCAGATTTTGGATGTAAATATGGACGACGGGTTGATTGATGGGGTAGAAAGTATGCGTATTTTCTTAAACTTAATTGCATCAGAACCAGATATCTGCAGAATCCCAATTATGATCGATTCATCCAAGTGGGAAATTATAAAAACAGGATTGGAAACGATCCAAGGAAAAGGAATCGTGAACTCGATCAGTCTGAAGGAAGGTGAGGATGAGTTCAGAGAGCATGCCAATGAGATATTGAAGTATGGAGCTGCTGTGATTGTGATGGCCTTTGATGAGACAGGGCAAGCGGATTCATATGAAAGAAGGATTGAAATTTGTAAGCGATCATATGATATCTTGGTTGACGAAATAGGCTTTCCTCCTACAGACATTATTTTTGATCCCAACATCTTCCCAGTTTGTACAGGGATGGATGAACATAAAAACAATGCTGTTGATTTTTTCAGAGGAACAAAATGGATTAAGGAAAACTTGCCTCATGCAAAAGTAAGTGGTGGAGTGAGTAATGTATCTTTTTCTTTTAGAGGAAATAATACAGTGAGAGAAGCCATGCACTCCGTGTTTTTGTACCACGCAGTGAAGGCAGGAATGGATATGGCAATTGTAAATCCTGGTATGCTTGAAGTGTATGAAGAGATAGAGCCAACCTTGCGTGAACTTGTAGAGGATGTGATTTTGAATAGAAATGATGAGTCTGAAGAGAAATTGATTGAGCTTGCGGAATCGTTGAAAGGAACTAAGAAGATTTCTGCGGAGAAAGTGTTGGAGTGGAGAGGAGGAACAGTCGAAGAAAGACTGAGTCATAGTCTGGTGAAGGGGATCAATGAGTTTATTGAGCAAGATGTAGAAGAGGCAAGAGTAAAATATGATTCACCACTTGAGGTGATTGAAGGCCCATTGATGGATGGGATGAATGTAGTAGGAGATCTGTTTGGAAGTGGAAAAATGTTTTTGCCACAGGTGGTAAAATCTGCAAGAGTGATGAAGCAAGGAGTAGCATATCTTACCCCGTTTCTTGAGGAATCGAAAGGCAAAAGATCATCAGCAGGTAAGATATTGATGGCTACCGTAAAAGGGGATGTTCATGATATCGGGAAAAACATTGTGTCAGTAGTGTTGGCATGTAACAACTATGAGATTGTCGATCTCGGAGTGATGGTCCCAATGCACGATATACTCGCCAAGGCCAAGGAGCACGAGGTGGATATGATCGGTTTGAGTGGATTGATAACACCTTCACTAGATGAAATGGTGAAAGTAGCCAAGGAGATGGAGCGTCAAGAAATGAAAATGCCTTTATTGATAGGAGGTGCTACAACGTCAAGATTGCATACAGCGGTGAAAATCGATCCAGTATATAGTGGTCCTGTGATTCATGTATTGGATGCTTCCAAAAGTGTGCCTGTGGCAAGTAGTTTGATCAGTAACAAATCAAGAAAGGATACCATCGCCGGTTTTAAATCAGAGTACGAAGGAATGCGTGAGAAATATATGTCTGGGTCAAACTCAAAAACATTCCAGTCTATTGAATCATGCAATGAAAATAAAACAAAAATTGATTGGGATTCAACAGAAATCACCAAGCCAACTTTTACTGGATTGAGGCGTTTTCAAAATGCAGACATTTCAGAAATTGCCAAGTACATTGATTGGACTCCATTTTTTGCGACATGGATGTTGAAGGGTAAATTCCCAAATATTCTAACAGATGAAGTTGTAGGTGAAGAAGCTACCAAATTATATGATGATGCTCAAGCATTGTTGAAGAAGATTGTCGATAATAAATTGTTGCAAGCCGAAGGAATCATCGCATTCTTTCCTGCCAATTCGACGGATAACAATATGATAGAGTTGTATCCTTCAGAAGAAAGGAAGAGTCCGTTTGCAGTATTTCCGCAATTGAGACAGCAGGGAAAAAAAGC
>CALFDU010000014.1 GCA_937950315.1 uncultured Saprospiraceae bacterium
AAAATCGACTCCCTCTACCCAGAATACTCCAGCTTCGTCCTAAACCCCAAACGCTACACCACCTCAGAAATTCAATCCACACTTTCACCAGAAGAAGTACTGGTGGAATCAGTGGTCTCAGATTCTAGCTGTTATTTATTCTTTATTACCAAGGATGATGTTGTGCAACGTCGAATTGATGGTCAAGACTTCTCTACTTTGCAAAATATAGTTTCTACCTATCACAACAATATTGGTTCTGGAAATTCCACCAAAGAAGACATATTCACCATCTCTGAACTTTTCAACAAACAAGATCTTTCATTCTTGGCCGGGAAGAAAAAATTAATCATAGTCCCCGATGGATTCCTTTATAAAATTCCTTTTGAAGTTTTAAACATCAATGGCAAACCATTATATGAGAACTTCTCTATCAGCTATCAATATTCCTACAAACTGTACCTCGTTCTCAAAGAACAAGGAAAAAACAGAACATACCAAAAAGATTTTGTAGGCGTTTCTTTTCCAGTCAATGAAACCTTCGCTTCAGCAGAAAGACTTTGTGATGACGTCATTGTTTCCAAATTAGCCTGCACCAAAAAAGAAATTGAAACGATCGAAAACATCATTGGAGCAAAACAAACCAAAAGCGATTTATCAGCAGAACAATTCAGCAATCAAGCCGGTGGCTCACGCATCATTCACATAGCTTCACACGCATGTCCCGATGAAGAAAACCACCAACTTAGTAGAATCCATTTTAAAGACGACTTTCTGACAAACTATGATATCAGCGCGATGAATCTCGACGCAGATATCGCGGTATTAAGTGCCTGTGAAACTGGCTCCGGAAAAATCCTTGAAGGCGAGGGTGCTATGACCATAGCCAAAGCATTTTTTCAAGCCGGCGTACACACCAATATCGTTAGCCTTTGGAAAGTGGATGATTGCTCTACTGCTCAATTGATGTCATATTTCTACGACCACCTCTACCAAGGTGAAGACTCAGATGTTGCCCTACAAAATGCCAAAAAAGATTTTCTGACCAACAGCCATCCGCAATACCACGATCCATACTACTGGGCTGGATTCATTCATATGGGGGACACAGATCCTGTCTTTAAAACCAATTCTAACACCCAATATTTTTACATCTTGATTTCAGGTTTAATCCTGATATCGTTCTCCTTGCTGGGCTATAAAAAATACACAAACATACAAGCAGCGTAGGCCTTCAAATCATTGTTTTCCTTCCTCATCTTAATTCGACAAATCCATAATAGTTAAAACCCATTGACTTAAGCCGACCCCAATTCAAAAATCGATTTTCCTATTTCACCCTCTTGCAGTTCACTACCTAAGCTTTTTTTAGCTACATTAATCCTCAGATTTATTCCTACTACTCCAAACTCCAAGTAAATGCACTCTCACTCAACCATTGTTTTGGTTTTCTTAGCCTTCATTTTCTCTAACATCTCCATCGCCCAAAACACAGATTCTCTTTGGACCGACTGGAAGAATTCAGCGCTTGACAATGAGACAAGAATGAATTCTCTCATGGATTACAACGAACAAGTATACCTTTATAATCGTCCCGATTCGGCGATCATAATGGCAAAAGCATTATACCAGTTTGCCGATTCAATTGACAACTTGGAGTACAAAGGAAAGGCCACCAACTTTGAAGCAACGGCCAATGCCATCTTGGGTGACTATGATGCGGCTGAGAAAAAATTCCTTGACTACCTTTCCATAGCAGAAGAATTGGGTGACGACAAACAAATCACAGCTGTCTTAAAAAACCTAGGAAATGTCTATGACCTAAAAAGTGAGTACGATAAAGCCATTGAGTATCACAGCCTTGCCTTAAGTCGTGCAGAAAAGACGGCAAATAAAAAAGAAATAATGGGTGCTCTTTATGGTCTCTCTAAAGTGCAAGTAGTGAAGGGGATGTACGATGAAGCCATTCCTGGATTTGAAAGAGTTTTAAAAATGTCCAGAGAAACCATGGAGTCAAGGATTGAATCTGGAACCTTGCATCAGTTGGTCTTAGTCAATCAAGAAAAAGGAGACTACGTAAGAGCGATTGAGTATGGAATTGAAGGACTGAAGATTGGTGAAGAGATCAATGACAAGAGATTGGTAGCCAATTTCACCAATGCCATAGGAGGTATTTACGAGAAGCAAGGTGAAAACGAATTAGCTTTAAAGTACTACCAAAAATCTTTGGATGCCTATACAGAACTTGGAATGAAAAATGGTATTGGAGGGATCTATCAAAACTTCGCCAATATATATATGAGTATGAATGATCTTGATGAAAGCCTTGCTTACTATGAAAAGAGTCTGAAAATCCATGAGGAAATCAATGATAAATTAAGTGTAATTTTTTGCCTCATAGGAATATCAATTAATTATCAATCAAAAGAAAATTTAGATCAAGCATTAGATCATGCCAACAGGGCCTTGTCAATTTCAAAAAGTATCGATAGTAAAGAAGGTTTAACCAGTGCCTATAGAAACATAAGTTCGATCCAGTATGATAAAAGAAATTATCGCGCTGCTATTTCTACAGGTAGTTTAGGACTAAAGTTGGCTTCAGAATTGGATATGAAAGCTCGCATAAAATCGATTTCACAAACCTTGTATAAGTCATACAAAGCAATAGGTGATGCTAGCAACGCATTAAAAATGCATGAGACTTATCTGGACAATAAGTCCTTTTTGGAAAAAGAAGAAAATATATCAACAGTATTGAAATCAACATTTCAATACGAATCTGATAAGCGTGCTGCGATTGACAGTATTCAATATTTAAAACAAACAGAGATCCTGAGTGCAGAAAACAAACACCAATCAAATTTGTTGAAATGGAGTTTGGGGGCTTTATTAATGTTCCTTTTATTGTCCTACTTTATCTTTAGATTGTATAGACAAACCAATAAACAAAACGAAATCATAAGTCACGCGCTAAAAGAAAAAGATACCTTGTTGAGAGAGATACACCATCGAGTAAAAAACAATCTCCAACTTGTCTCCAGTCTTCTCACGTTGCAAAGTCGACATGTGGATGATCCCAAAGCTCTTGAAGCACTAAACTCAGGAAAAGCTAGAGTGAAATCAATGGCATTGATTCACCAAAACTTATACAACAAAGAAAATCTTACAGGAATAAATATCAAAAATTACCTTGAGAAGCTATGTACGGAATTAATCAACACCTATCACATCGATGAGGAAAAAATCAAACTAACAACCTCCATCCAAGACATCGATTTAGATATTGATACCATCGTTCCTCTAGGATTGATCATCAATGAACTTATAACCAACGCCATAAAATATGCTTTCCCTGGCGGTGCTTCAGGTGAGATTAACATAAAACTAGAGGAGATTAACGACGAACTTCGCCTCTCGATTTCAGACAATGGGGTAGGCCTACCGAAAGATTATGGTAAGAAAAATTCATTCGGCTATAAGTTAATCACAACACTTAACGATCAACTAGATGGTAAGATGGAGCAACTTTCAGATAATGGCACAACCATAAATTTATACATCAAGGATTATCAAGTTGCCAGCTAACCGAAATCTTTAACTTCATAAAATTCCTGATTGTCCAATCCTAAAAATTCAAATACTTTATCCCCTTAATTCACAAGTCCAAAAAATCCTACCAATTAAATCCTAAAATCTCCCAAATCCTAAAAATCCAAGTTTCCAAATCATAAAATCCTCCATCCCAAAAATCCTAGTTCCACTATCCTAAAATCTCTCCATCCCAAAAACCCTAGTTGGGTCCCCAAGAATCCTAGTTCCTCCTTACAGATATTTCTTCACATTCCACCATTCCTTCTCAATCGTAGCACCTTCTCTTTCATAAAACCTCACCGCTCCCTCATTCCAATCCAATACCTGCCATTTAACCAAGATGGATCCTCTTTCCTCCGCTTCCGCAAATAGGCGGTCGTAGATCATTTTCCCAATGCCTTTACTCCGATAATTCTCATTCACCACAAAATCCTCCAAATACAGCATCTTACCTTTCCAAGTTGAAAAGGTATCATAAAATAGGGCAGTGCCCACAATCTTTTCATCATCCGTTGCAACAATACAATCAATCAACCCTGAATCCCATGCCTTTTCGTAATCTCCAATTGTCGCCGTCACCGCCTCCGGCTCCTTCTCAAACACAGCCAATTCCACCACCAATTTCAAAATCGTACCCAAATCCTCTCTTTTAGCCTTTCTCACTTTAATTTCCATACCGTCATTATTTTTCATCATTTATATAATATAACGCTTTCGCAAATGCCTTTTTTGTTTTCGCTTTCGCAAATACCAAAGAAACTTACTTCTATTTTCAATAATGCAATCAATTTAAAGAAAAGATATATTTCTTAATCCTCTCAATCCTCCCAGCCCAGTTCTCACCAATCCTAAAAGTCCTAGTTCTTCATCCCAAAATCCCCTACATCCCCAAAATCCCAGTTCTTCATCCTAAAATCCCCCAAATCCTAAAAATCCTGGTTCCTCAATCCCAAAATCCCCTACATCTCAAAATTCCTAGTTCTTCATCCCTAAATCCCTTCCATCCTAAAAATCCTAGCTCTAACCCCCCCAAACCATATTCCACTAACCTCAAAATGTCAAATACTTACACAATCAGATAAATTATATACATTAAATAAACATATAATATGTTTTTGAGCTAAAATACTGATTACCAATACCTTGTAACATTTGACGAAAGTCACTTAATCTCATGGGTCGATAGCTGTTAAGATCCATAAAAGGAACTTGTCAACTTTATTACGATTATTATTGAAAGGGTGCTTGAAAAATCCAGAAATTGTAGTAATTTTGCAGTCTCTTTCGCGAGAGGTACACTTTAAAGAATAAACTGATAATATGCCTACGATAAATCAACTGGTAAGAAAAGGTAGAAAAAAGATCATCACAAAGTCTAAGTCTAGAGCTTTGGAAGGATCTCCACAAAAGCGTGGTGTATGTACAAGAGTATATACAACAACACCTAAGAAACCAAACTCAGCATTAAGAAAAGTAGCAAAGGTTAGATTGACCAATGGAATTGAGGTGATTGCCTACATTCCTGGTGAAGGTCACAATCTTCAAGAACACTCAATTGTATTATTGAGAGGGGGCAGAGTAAAGGATCTTCCTGGGGTACGTTATACAGTAGTGAGAGGAGCACTGGATACAGCTGGTGTTGAAGGAAGAACTCAATCAAGATCACAATACGGTACTAAGAGACCAAAGAAATAATAATAAGCCAATAATTAAAATAAAAGCAGATGCGTAAAAGAAAACCGAAAAAGAGGATTTTAAATCCGGATCCAAGATTTAAAGATCCAATGGTAACGCAATTCGTGAACAACCTGATGTATCAGGGAAAGAAAAGCACCTCATTCTCAGTATTCTATTCAGCTATGGATATCATCGCTGAAAAAACTGGAGAAGACGCTCACCAAATGTGGAAAGATGCATTGAAAAATGTAATGCCTGCAGTAGAAGTAAGATCCAAAAGAATTGGTGGTGCTACTTTCCAGATTCCAACAGAAATCCGCGCAAATAGGAAACTTTCTATCGGAATGAAGTGGATGATCAAATACTCAAGAATGAGATCAGGAAAAGGTATGGCTGAAAAATTATCTTCAGAAATCATGGCTGCTGCCAAAGGTGAAGGAGCTGCAGTGAAAAAAAGAGAGGATACGCACAGAATGGCTGAAGCAAACAGAGCATTCGCGCACTTTAAAGCATAAGAACAACAACAAGCAATAACATTAATACAAATTGTCTAATTAGATAGATCATGGCTAGAGATTTAACATACACTAGAAACATTGGGATTGCCGCTCACATTGATGCCGGTAAAACTACTACTACCGAGAGAGTATTATACTACACCGGTATGAGTCATAAAATTGGAGAAGTACACGATGGTGCTGCGACAATGGATTGGATGGAGCAAGAGCAAGAGAGAGGTATTACTATTACATCTGCTGCTACTAAAACTACTTGGAACTGGAAAGATACTAAGTACGATATGAATATTATCGATACTCCAGGTCACGTAGATTTTACCGTTGAGGTAAACAGGTCTTTAAGAGTTTTAGACGGTCTTGTGTTTTTATTCTGTGCTGTTTCTGGTGTTGAGCCTCAGTCTGAGACAAACTGGAGATTGGCAGATAATTATAATGTACCAAGAATCGGATTCGTAAACAAAATGGACCGTTCTGGTGCTGACTTCTTAAACGTTGTAAATGACGTAAGAGAAAAATTAGGTTCTGTTTCTATTCCTCTTCAAATTCCAATCGGAGCTGAAGAAGAATTCAAAGGGGTGGTTGACCTTATTACCAATAAGGCAATGATCTGGAATGAGCATGACATGGGTATGACTTTCGAAGAAGTGCCTATCCCTGATGACATTAAGGATACAGTTGCTGAATGGAGAGAAAAATTATTAGAGATCATCGCAGAATATGATGATTCTTTGATGGAGAAATATTTTGAAGATGCTGACTCAATCACAGAACAAGAAATGATTGATGCAGTAAGACAGGCAGTTTTGGACATGAAGTTTGTGCCAATGATGTGCGGGTCTGCTTTTAAAAACAAAGGTGTTCAGGCAGTACTTGATGCTGTATGTGCATTCTTACCTTCTCCTCTTGATAAAGAAGGTGTTATCGGTACTGACCCTAACACAGAGAAACAGGTTTTAAGAAAGCCTTCTGTTGACGAGCCGTTTTCAGCTCTAGCATTTAAGATTGCTACTGACCCTTACGTAGGAAGATTGGCATTCTTTAGAGTATACTCAGGATCACTAGATGCTGGATCATATATCTTGAACAACAGAACTGGTAAGAAAGAAAGAATTTCTAGACTATACCAAATGCACTCAAACAAGCAAAACCCTATCGACAGAGTTGAATGTGGTGATATTGCAGCAGGTGTAGGATTTAAAGATTTGAGAACAGGTGATACTTTATCAGCTGAAGGTCACCCGATTGTATTCGAATCAATGGTATTCCCAGATCCTGTAATCGGGGTTGCGGTTGAACCTAAGTCTCAGAAAGATCTTGATAAACTAGGAATGGCTTTGGCTAAATTGGCTGAAGAGGATCCAACATTCAAAGTAAGATTTGATGAGGATACAAATCAGACAATTATCTCAGGAATGGGTGAGCTTCACCTTGAGATTATTATCGATAGACTAAAAAGAGAATTCAAAGTAGATTGTAACCAAGGGGAACCTCAAGTTACTTATAAAGAGGCCTTGACAGCAATGGTTGATCACACTGAAAGATTGAAAAAGCAATCAGGGGGATCAGGTTTGTTTGCAGAAATGTCATTCGAATTAGGACCTGTTGATGACGAATTCCTAGAAAGCGATGAGTACAAGTCAGGAAAGACTAGCTTGCAGTTTGTGAACTCTATTGTTGGAGGATCTATTCCAAAAGAATTTTTCCCTTCAATTGTAAAAGGTTTCAAAGCAATGATGAGCAATGGTGTTCTTGCTGGATACAACATCGATACGATGAGAGTAAGAATCTACGATGGCAAAACACACGCAGTGGATTCAAAACCTATCGCATTTGAATTAGCAGCTAAAGAAGGTTTTAAAGCAGCAGCAGCGAAATGTAAGCCTGTGCTACTTGAGCCTATCATGAAATTAGAAGTAGTTACTCCTGATGAATATACAGGAAACGTGATTGGTGACTTGAACAGAAGAAGAGGACTACCAAAATCACAAGAGCAAAGAACAGGTGGAGCAATCTCTATTAAGGCTGATGTGCCGCTTTCAGAGATGTTTGGTTATGTAACAGCGTTACGTACAATTACATCAGGAAGAGCCAACAGTACAATGGAATTTTCACACTTTGCAGCAGCTCCTAAAGGAGTGGCAAAAGAAGTAATTGAGAAGGCGACGGGTGTCGTCTCAGCATAATTTGCATTAATGAATTAAAGCTGTATATTTGCAGCCGTTTAACAAAATAGGTAATGAATCAAAAAATCAGAATTAAACTTCGTAGTTATGACCACAACTTGGTTGACAAGTCTACGGAGAAGATTGTGAAAACTGTGAGAAACAGTGGTGCCGTTATATCTGGACCGATTCCGCTGCCAACTGAGAAAGAAGTTTTTACCGTGCTAAGATCTCCGCACGTAAACAAGAAGTCTCGGGAGCAGTTCCAGCTACGTACCCACAAAAGATTGATCGAAATATTTACTCCAACTCAAAAAACTGTAGACTCTTTGTCTAAGCTTGAGTTACCAAGTGGTGTAGATATTCAGGTTAAACTCACATAATTTTTATTGAAATAAACATTTTGTCTCATCCAATGGTGGGGGAGACATATGATATATAAATATTCAGCGATGAATGGAATAATTGGACGTAAGTTAGGTATGACTAGTATCTATGATGAAAAAGGCAATCAAGTTGCTTGTACAATCATTGATACTGCATCTAATGTAGTCACACAAGTAAAGTCTGAAGACAGCGATGGTTATGTTGCTTTGCAAGTAGGATATGGTGATAAAACAATGAAAAGAGTTTCTAAAGCCATGGAAGGTCACTTTGCAAAAAGTGGAGCTTCGCCTAAAAGAAAAATCGTAGAATTCAGAGATTGTACTTTAGATAAGAAAGCAGGTGACTCAATCTCGGTAGATGAAGTATTTGCAGAAGGTGACATTGTAAATGCCATAGGAACTACCAAAGGTAAAGGTTTCCAAGGTGTTGTGAAAAGATGGAATTTCCGAGGTGTTGGAGATGCAACACACGGTCAACATAACAGATTAAGAGCTCCTGGTTCTGTAGGTGCAGCTTCTACTCCTTCTAAAGTTATTAAAGGAATGAAGATGGGCGGAAGAACTGGTGGAAAGAGAATTAAAACTAAGAACCTTAAGGTTGTTAGAATTTTTGCAGAAAAGAATTTATTGCTTGTGAAAGGTGCGGTACCTGGACACAAAGGTTCTTTTGTAATCATTGAAAAATAATCCTGATGAAAGTCGATGTTATAAATAAAGACGGGAAAACGACGGGAAGATCAATCGAACTTCCAGCTTCAGTTTTTGGTATCGAACCAAACGAGCACGCAGTTTATCTAGCAGTAAAAGCATACAATGCTGCGCAACGTCAGGGAACACATAAGTCTAAGGAAAAAGGAGAAATAAAAGCTTCAACGAGAAAGATTAAAAAACAAAAAGGAACAGGTACTGCAAGAGCAGGTTCACTTAAGTCTGGTTTGTTTAAAGGTGGAGGTAGAATGTTTGGTCCTAGACCAAGAAAATACAACATCAAGCTGAACAAGAAAGTAAGATCTCTTGCTAGAGCTTCTGCATTCTCTGCAAAAGCAAAAGACGCACAAATCAAAGTGATTGAAGACTTTACTTTTGACAATCCTAAAACAAAGGAATTCAAAACTGTTTTGAACAACCTTGAAATGTCAAACAGCAAGTCAGTTTTCGTAATTGGTGATGCAGACAAGAACTTATTTCTTTCAAGTAGGAATCTTAAAGAAGCCAAAGTGATAAATATTACTGAGTTAAACACAGTTGATATCCTTCATGCTAATACCGTGATTCTTTCTGAAAGTGCAGTTAATAAATTAAAAGCTTCAAATTCTTAAATAAAGAACCATGGCTAAAGAAATACTAATAAGACCTATCATCTCAGAAAAAGCTGAGCAGCTTAAAGAGGACTTAGGACATTATAGTTTTGTAGTGGCAAAAAACGCCAACAAGATTGAAATTAAAAACGCAGTCAGCGAGATTTACAAAGTAAATGTAGTTGGTGTGAGTACTTTAAATATGCCTTCTAAATCCAAGGTAAGAAACACTAGAACTGGTGTTCAGAAAGGAAGAGTTTCAGGATTCAAGAAAGCAATTGTCACTGTTGAAAAAGGCGAAGAAATCGATTTCTTCGGTGATATTTAATTAGAATTTAAATTTGACGTAGATGTCAGTTAGAAAATTTAACCCGGTAACTCCGGGAACGAGAACTAGAGTTGGAAATACCTACGATGAGGTAACTACCAACATCCCTGAAAAGTCGCTTACTTCTGGTAAGTCAAGTTCTGGTGGTCGTAACCATAGTGGTAAAATGACTATGAGAAACCGTGGGGGAGGACACAAAAGAAAATATAGAATCATTGATTTCAAAAGATTCAATGATGGTGTACCAGCTACTGTATTGACAATAGAATATGATCCAAACAGAACTGGATATATTGCATTGGTTCAAACACCAGATGGAAAGAAATCCTACATCCTTGCTCCAGACAAATTGAAAGTAGGTGATGTAGTTGTTTCAGGTGAAAATGCTGAACCAACAATCGGAAACTCTCTTCCATTACACAAAATGCCTTCTGGAACTTCAATTCACGCAATTGAATTAGATCCAGGTAGAGGTGCTGTTTTAGCAAGAAGTGCAGGAACATACGGTGTATATGTAGGGAAAGAAGGGAAGTACGCAATCGTTAAATTGCCTTCAGGTGAAGTAAGAAAGATATTAGGAGTTTGTAGAGCTACAGTTGGAACTACTTCAAATGGAGATCATAACAAACAAGTTCTTGGAAAAGCAGGAAGAAGAAGATGGTTAGGTAGAAGACCAAGAGTAAGAGGGGTAGCGATGAACCCAGTAGATCACCCGATGGGTGGAGGTGAAGGGAAGTCTTCAGGAGGACACCCAAGATCTAGAACAGGTATTATGGCAAAAGGTCAGAAAACAAGATCTGCCAATAAGCCTTCAAGCAAATTGATAATTACAAAACGTAAGAAATAATAAACTATGGCGCGTTCAGTAAAGAAAGGACCTTATGTTTTTCACAGACTTTTGAGAAAGATTGAAAAAGCAAGTGAATCAAACAAAAAAGGAGTTATCAAAACATGGTCAAGAGCATCAATGATAATTCCAGACATGGTAGGATTAACCATTGCAGTGCATAACGGAAAAACATTTGTACCAGTTTACGTAACAGAAAACATGGTAGGTCATAAACTTGGTGAGTTTTCTTTAACAAGAACTTACAGAGGTCACCAAGGAAATAGAAAATAATTCCTAAACAGGAAAACAAATAAAAATGGAAGCAGTAGCTAAACTCAAAAATTGTCCTCTCTCAGCACGTAAGATGAGAATTGTGATTGACAATATAAGAGGGAAAAACGTTGACGAAGCTTTAAACATTTTGAAGTTCACAAAAAGAGAAGCTTCAGACTGGGCTGAGAAGGTTTTAATTTCAGCAGTAGCCAACTGGGAAAACAAGTTGGATATGGCACACAGTGCAGAAGATTATGATTTGTACGTAAAAACAGCACTAGTTGACGAAGGTACTATGCTCAAAAGATTCAGACCTGCTCCTCACGGTAGAGCTCATAGAATCAGAAAGAGACAGAACCATTTAACATTAATTGTAGAAAATAGAAAGCAACTTGATAGCGAAAGCACAGGTGCTGAAAACGATAATAACTAATAACTATGGGTCAAAAGACAAATCCAATCGGTAACAGACTCGGTATCATCAAAGGATGGGACTCTAGCTGGTTTGGCGGAAAAAATTTCGCTGACAAGGTTGTTCAAGATGAGAAAATCAGACGATACCTGGCTGCGAGAATCAATAAAGGTGGTATTTCAAAAGTGATCATCGAAAGAACATTGAAAAGAATCACTGTTACTATTAATACATCTAGACCTGGTATTATTATCGGAAAAGGTGGATCTGAAGTTGATAAGATCAGAGAGGAGCTTAAAAAACTAACTTCTCAAGATGTTCAAATCAACATTGTAGAAATTAGAAAGCCAGAACTTGATGCTGCAATCGTAGGTGAGTCAATCGCCAAACAGATCGAATCAAGAATGAACTATAGAAGAGCCATCAAAATGGCTATTCAAGCTTCTATGAGAGCTGGTGCAGAAGGAATTAAAGTGAGAATTAGTGGAAGATTGAATGGGGCAGAGATGGCAAGATCTGAAGAGTATAAAGATGGAAGAACTCCATTGCACACTTTCAGAGCAGACATCGATTACGCTCTTCAAGAAGCATTGACCGTATATGGAAAAATTGGTGTGAAAGTATGGATCTGTAAAGGTGAAGTACTTGGGAAGAGAGATCTTTCGCCAAACGTAGGAGTTGATCAAAAACAAAAAGGAGATAGAAGAGGTGGAAGAAGAGGAAACGATAGAAGAGGGAACGATAGAAGAGGAGGAAACCGTGGTGGAAATAGAGGAGGAAATAATAGAGGTAGAAACTAAACTTAAATTGACTTAATTTTGCGTCAATTTTTAAGATAAAATAGAATAAAAGCATGTTACAACCGAAAAGAACCAAGTACAGGAAAATGCAGAAAGGCAGGATTAAAGGTCTTGCTTACAATGGTAGTACAATTGACTTTGGGTCATTCGCTCTTAAATCAATGGATCAAGGGTTTATTACCAATAGACAAATTGAAGCTGCGAGGATTGCAATGACCAGGTACATGCAAAGACAAGGTCAGGTATGGATTAGAATTTTTCCAGACAAACCAATTACTGCCAAGCCATTAGAGGTAAGGATGGGTAAAGGTAAGGGAGCAGTGGACCATTGGGTTGCTACAATCAAGCCAGGAAGAATTATGTTTGAAATGGATGGTGTGCCTAAAGCAGTGGCTTTCGAAGCTTTGAGATTGGCAGCACAAAAATTACCAGTTAATACAAAAATAGTAGTCAGACCTGACTACGTTGAAAACTAGTCGAAAGATGGCAACAAAGAAATTTATAGAGTTACAAGAGTTTGCTGACGAACAATTAGCAAACGAATTGAAAGAAACTCAAGTTCAGTATAACAAATTGAAGTTCGATCATGCAATGCAGGGTCTTGAAAGCCCAATCGCAATTAGAGGTGTTAGAAGAGACATCGCTAGAATGAAATCAGAAATTAGAAGGAGAGAAGTAGCAAAACTCACTCCAGAACAACTTTCTAAGAGAACTAAAATCAGAAACAGAAAATAAGGCTCCATGACGGAAGTAAAAGAAAAATATCGTAAACAACTGGTAGGAGAAGTAACCAGTACAAAAATGGACAAGTCCATTACTGTTAAGGTGGAAAGAAAAATCAAACACCCTATCTACGGTAAGTACGTGAAGAAGAGTAAGAAGTTCGTAGCACACGATGCTGCCAATGAATGTACCGAAGGAGATACAGTTAGAATTGAAGAATCAAGACCTCTATCTAAAAGAAAAAGATGGAAGTTGATTGAAATAGTCGAAAAAGCTAAATAAGTAAAAGATGATACAACAGGAAAGCAGACTAAAAGTAGCAGATAACTCTGGAGCAAAGGAAGCATTATGTATCCGTGTTCTTGGAGGATCTAAAAGAAGATATGCTTCTGTAGGAGATAAAATAATTGTCACCGTGAAAGAAGCATCTCCGGATGGAGTTAAAAAAGGTTTGGTATCACCTGCTGTAGTAGTGAGAACCAAAAAGGAAATCAGAAGAAAAGATGGTTCTTATATCAGATTTGACGATAACGCAGTTGTTCTTCTAACAGCCAACGATGAACCTAGAGGTACAAGGATTTTTGGACCTGTAGCAAGAGAATTAAGAGATAAAGACTATATGAGAATTGTTTCATTGGCACCAGAAGTACTTTAAATAATACCACAATGGCATACAAAAAGAAAATTGACGTACCAACAAAGTTCCATGTAAAGAAAGGAGATACCGTACTGGTAATCTCAGGTTCTAACAAAGGATCTAAAGGTGTAATCAAAGAGGTGATCACGGCCAAATACAGAGCAATTGTAGAAGGCGTGAACATGGTTAAGAAACATACTAAACCAACTCACGATAACCCAGGTGGAATCAATGAAATTGAATCACCAATTCATCTTTCTAACCTTATGTTGGTTGACCCTAAATCTGGCGATGCAACCAAAGTAGGAAGGAAAATTGTAGACGGCAAATCAGTAAGATTCGCTAAAAAATCAGGAGAAATAATTAAGTAATGAGCTACGTACCTAATTTAAGAAAAAAATACGTTGAGGAAATTATTCCTAAACTCAAAGAAGAGTTTGGTTATAAAACAACAATGCAGGTTCCTAAACTTTTGAAAGTGTGCATCAACCAAGGTGTTGGTTTGGCTACACAAGACAAAAAATTAGCGGAAACTGCTCTTCAACAACTAACTCAAATTGCTGGACAAAAAGCTGTTCCAACTAAAGCAAGACAATCTATATCTAACTTTAAGTTAAGAGAAGATATGGTGATCGGAGCTAGAGTTACTCTAAGAGGAAATCAAATGTATGAATTCGTCGAAAGACTTACTGCAGTTGCTCTTCCAAGGGTTCGTGACTTTAGAGGAATTAGTGATAAGAGTTTCGATGGAAGAGGAAATTATTCTCTTGGAATCCAAGAACAAATTATCTTCCCTGAAATCGATCTAGATAAAATTAACAAGATCACTGGTATGGATATAACTTTTGTTACATCCGCTAAAACAGATGTTGAAGCACTAGGCTTACTTAAGGCAATCGGTCTTCCTTTTAAAAATCAGAATACACCAAAATAATGGCTAAGAAATCACACATTGCCAGAGAGGCAAAAAGACAAAAGCTAGTTGCAAAATATGCAGCATTGAGAAAGAAGTTAAAAGAGGAAGGTGACTACGAAGCACTTGATAAACTTCCAAGAAATGCAAGCCCTGTTAGACTTCATAACAGATGCAGATTAACTGGAAGACCAAAAGGATACATGAGAAAATTCGGTATCAATAGAGTAACATTTAGAAAAATGGCCAACGAAGGGAAAATTCCTGGAATTACAAAAGCCAGTTGGTAAACAAATAGTAAGTCTAAGAAAATGGCAGTAACAGATACTATAGCAGATTACATTACAAGAATTAGAAACGCCCAAATGGCGAAACATAGGATTGTAAATATTCCTGCTTCTAAAATGAGAAAAGCAATCACTGAGATCCTTTATGATCAAGGGTTTATCCACAAATACAAGTTTGATGATTCAAACGGGTACCAAGGAACAATCAGTATTGCATTAAAATATAACGAGGTAACAAAGCTTCCGACAATCAAAAAGATTGGAAGAATCAGTAAGCCTGGTTATAGACAATATGTTCCTTCGGAAGATATCCCAAGAATTATTAACGGACTTGGTGTTTGTATTGTGTCTACTTCTAAAGGAGTAATGACAGGAAAACAAGCTCAAGCACAAAATGTAGGTGGAGAATTAGTCTGCTACGTTTACTAATAAGATAAATTGATAAGTTATGTCAAGAATAGGTAACGCACCAATCGAAGTACCAGGAGGAGTAACATTAGATGTATCTGCATCTAACCTTGTTACGGTAAAAGGTCCTAAAGGAGAATTAACTCAACAGGTTGATCCAGATCTAATTCTTAAATTAGAAGACGGAGTATTTACGGTTGCTAGACCAACGGAACAAAAAAGACACAAAGCAGCTCATGGTCTTTATAGATCATTGGTTCAAAATATGGTTGTCGGAGTTTCAGAAGGATACAAAAAGGAACTTGAACTTGTTGGTGTAGGTTATAAGTGTTCCAACAAAGGAAACTTATTGGAATTGATACTTGGTTATTCTCACCCAATTTACTTCTACATTCCAGAAGAAGTGAAAGTTGAGACTGTAGTTGAAAAAGGTCAACCACCAAGAATTGTTCTCACCAGTCACGACAAACAATTGATCGGGCAAATAGCTGCTAAGATCAGAACATTCAGAAAAATCGAACCATACAAAGGAAAAGGTATCCGTTTTGTTGGTGAAGTTATTAGAAGAAAAGCAGGTAAAACAACTGCATAATTTTTTAGAAAGATGGCTCAGAAGATTAGCAAAAGAAAAAAAGTACAGTACAGAATCCGTAAAAAGGTTCAAGGCAATTCAACAAAGCCTAGATTAGCTGTATTTAAAAGTAATAAAAACATTTACTGCCAACTGATTGATGACAACGCAGGTAGAACACTAGCGTCAGCATCATCTTCAAAAACAACTACCTCAGGTATTGAACAAGCAAAGGAAGTTGGAAAATCAATTGCAGGACTTGCAACTGGTATGAATATCGAAAAAGTGGTTTTCGATAGAGCAGGATTTGTATACCATGGTAGAATTAAAGCATTGGCTGATGCTGCACGTGAAGCAGGCCTTAAATTTTAATAGACTCTTATGAAAGACAATAAAAGAAGAGGGAAAGTAACTGACGTTTCCGATATCAAAGAGAAACTTGTAAACCTAAATAGGGTTGCCAAAGTAACAAAAGGGGGTAGAACTTTTAGTTTTGCTGCACTTGTAGTAGTTGGTGATGGCAATGGCCGAGTTGGGCAAGGTCTAGGTAAAGCAAGAGACGTTCAAGAGTCAATTGCGAAAGCAGTAGACGATGCTAAAAAGAACTTGGTAACCGTTCCTCTTAACAAAGGAACAATCCCGCATGAGCAATTAGGGAAATATGGTGCAGGTAAAGTTTTAATCAAGCCAGCAGCAGATGGAACCGGAGTAATTGCAGGGGGAGCTATGAGAGCCGTACTTGAAATGGCAGGTGTACACAACGTACTTGCTAAATCTCAAGGTTCTTCAAATCCTCACAATGTTGTTAAAGCAACTTTGGATGCATTGTCTAAATTGAGAGATGCTAAAATGGTTGCTAGAGAAAGAGGAATCTCTATGAAGAAACTTTTTGAAGGATAGACCAAAATCTTGAATAATGATTAGAGTTAAAATAACACAGGTAAAAAGTAAGATTGATAGATCTAAAAGACAAAAAGCAACACTAGAAGCTTTAGGTCTAAGAAAAATCAATCAAACAGTTGAGCACAATGTGAACCCTCAGATAGAAGGTATGATCATGAAAGTAGCTCACCTTATTAAAGTAGAAGAAATTAAATAAAATAAAATGGATTTACATTCATTAAAACCAGCCAAGGGTGCTGTAAAGAAATCTAAAAGGATTGGACGTGGTCAAGGATCAGGTAGAGGTGGTACTTCTACAAAAGGTCATAAAGGTGCCAAGTCTAGATCTGGTTATAAATCTAAGAGAGGTTTTGAAGGTGGGCAAATGCCTATCCAAATGCGTCTTCCAAAAAGAGGATTCAAAAACATCAACAGAGTTGAGTATGTTGCGATGAATCTAGACAGACTTCAAAGGATTTCTGAAAAGTACGGAGCGAAAGAACTTACCCTTGAAAAACTGATTGAACTAGGCATAATAGGAAAGAACGACAAAATGAAACTATTAGCCAAAGGAGAAATCTCTGCTGCTTTAACTGTATCCGCTCATGCTGCTTCTGAAGCAGCAAAAGCTGCAATTGAAGGAAAAGGAGGATCAGTAACCATCGTTTAAGAAGTATTATGACTAAATTTTTCGAAACAATAAAGAATATTTGGAGTATCAAGGAATTGCGCGAGCGTATCCTTTTTACAATGTTTATCCTAGCGATCTATAGACTTGGTTCTTTTATCGTATTACCAGGTATAGACGCCCAAGCCCTTGAAGCAGCTACGCAAAGTACAAATGCGGCTGACCTTTTAGGATTGATCAATGCTTTTACAGGAGGTGCATTTAACAATGCAGCCGTTTTTGCATTAGGAATCATGCCTTACATTACGGCATCGATAATAATCCAATTATTGGGTTTTGCTGTTCCTTACTTCCAAAGACTGCAGTCAACTGAAGGAGAATCTGGAAGGAAAAAGATTACACAAATAACAAGATTATTGACAGTATTTATCACCTTGGTGCAAGGTGCTGCGTACCTAACATACATAAGTAGTCAAGATGGTGCCGTTTCTGATCAAATTGATCCTTCAATTTTTTGGATTAGTAACATCATTATCTTATCAACAGGTACCATATTTGCAATGTGGCTTGGAGAAAAAATTACTGATAAAGGAATTGGAAATGGTATTTCTATCCTGATCATGATTGGAATTATTGCAACTTTACCAGTAGCATTCTTTGCTGAATTAACAGCTCAGTTTTCAAACAGTCCATTTACGTTCATTGCTGAATTGTTAGTATTGTTCTTGACTGTTCTCGCAACAGTATTGGTAGTTCAAGGTGTTAGAAGAATTCCAATTCAATTCGCTAAAAGAATGGTTGGAAGAACTTCAAATGATATGCCTGCTGCAGGTACCAGAGATTACATTCCATTAAAGCTAAATGCTTCAGGAGTAATGCCTATCATATTTGCGCAAGCGATCATGTTCTTACCAATGTCAGCACAAAACTTATTCTTAGGAGCGGATGCTGCACCAGGACCATTCTTACAATCTTTGAGTGATTGGAAATCATTGACTTACAACATTATTTTCTTCTTGTTGGTAGTGGTTTTCACATACATATACACAGCATTGTTGGTTAATCCTCAGCAATATGCAGAATACTTAAGAAGACAAAATGCGTTTATCCCTGGAATCAAACCAGGATCACAGACGCAAGAATATATTGATACATTAACGACAAGAGTTACCTTGCCTGGATCTGTATTTCTTGGATTGATTGCCATCTTCCCAGCCATCGTAGCAGCGTTTGGTGTGAATGATGCCTTTGCAATCTTCTTTGGAGGTACATCACTTTTAATCCTAGTAGGTGTTGTTCTTGATTTATTGCAACAAATTGAATCATACCTTCTGATGAGAAAGTATGATGGTCTTGTGAAGTCAGGTAAAGTGAAAGGAAGAAGTAGCGGAATGCAGACTATCGGAGCAGGAATGTAATCTACCGTTGAATGATTTATCACAAAACGGACGAAGAAATTGAATTAATAAGGCAAAGTTGCCTTCTAGTTAGTAAGACTTTAGCACATGTAGCCTCAATCTTAAAGCCTGGTATAACAGGGACAGAGATAGACAAACAAGCTGAAGCATTTATAAGGGATCACGAAGGTGCAGTCCCTGGATTTAAGGGGTATAATAATTTTCCTTCTACTTTATGTGTTTCTAAAAATGAAGTAGTCGTTCATGGAATTCCCAATGACATTCCTTTTACTGAAACAGATATCGTATCGGTAGATTGTGGTGTTTTCTGGAATGATTTCTTTGGAGATGCTGCCTATACTTTCGCTTTTAATGGAGTTGGAGAAGAAGTCCACAAACTATTATCTGTGACCCGAGCTAGTTTATACAAAGGGATTGAAAAAGCAATTCCTGGTAATAGAATAGGAGATATAGGACATGCAGTGCAAGAAATTGCTGAAAAAGAGAATGGTTTTGGCATTGTGAGAGAATTGGTAGGGCATGGTTTAGGAAGAAATCTTCATGAAGCTCCTGAAGTTCCCAACTATGGATCACGTGGTAGGGGAACCAAATTACAAGAAGGACTGGTTATAGCTATCGAACCCATGGTTAATATGGGTACAAAAAGAGTAGCACAACTGGATGATGGATGGACGATAAGCACACGTGATAAGAAGCAATCTGCTCATTATGAGCATACTATTGCAGTCAAATCAGATGGGCCAGATATATTATCAACCCATGAGTATTTGGAGACTGCTATAAAAAATAACAATTATTTAAGCGAAATTCAATAAAAAGTTGGATATTTGCACTCCGAAATAAAATATGGCTAAACAAGAGTTAATAAAACAAGACGGCGTAATAGATGAAGCACTGTCAAATGCAATGTTTCGAGTTAGACTTGAAAATGATCACTTGATTGTTGCAACTATTTCAGGAAAAATGAGAATGCACTACATTCGAATTTTACCTGGAGACAAGGTTTCAGTTGAAATGTCACCATACGATTTAACAAGAGGTAGAATTACCTACAGATATAAATAGAAAGATGAAAGTAAGAGCATCAATTAAAAAGAGATCAGCTGATTGCAAGATCGTCCGAAGAAAAGGAAGGTTATATGTAATCAACAAAAAGAATCCTAGGTTTAAACAAAGACAAGGTTAATCATGGCAAGGATAGCAGGAGTAGATCTACCAAAAGATAAGAGAGGTATTGTTGGACTGACGTATATATACGGCATAGGCAGTACAAAAGCAAAAGAAATTTTGGACACAGTAAATGTATCTGAACACACGAAAGTGCGTGAATGGTCTGATGACAACATCAGAGAAATAGCATTACTTATCCAGAATAATTATACTGTTGAAGGGGAACTGAGAAGTGAACTTCAATTGAACATCAAGAGATTGATGGATATTGCTTGTTACCGAGGTTTAAGACACAGAAAAGGTTTACCAGTAAATGGACAAAGAACCAAAACAAATGCAAGAACCAGAAAAGGTAGAAAGAAGACAGTAGCAAATAAAAAGAAAGCAACTAAATAATAGCTCATAATGGCACAGGGACGAAAGAAAAAAAGAATAACCACTGACCCAGAAGGGATAGTCTACATTCAGGCTAGTTTCAACAACATTATTATCTCAATGACCAATAAAGCGGGTAACGTGATATCATGGTCATCAGCAGGTAAATCTGGCTTCAGAGGTTCAAAAAAGAATACTCCATACGCTGCACAAGTTGCAGCTAATGATTGTGGTCAAAAAGCATACGATGCAGGAATGAGATTTGCAGAAGTATACGTGAAAGGACCAGGATCAGGAAGAGAAGCAGCAATTAGAGCTATTGACGGTTTGGGTATCAAGGTTACTAAGATTAGAGATGTAACCCCAATGCCACACAACGGCTGTCGTCCACCCAAAAGAAGAAGAGTTTAATTTCCTTTTAAGAAAAAAGCAAAATGGCTAGATATACCGGTCCTAAGACAAAAAAGGCAAGATCATTCGGAGAGGCAATATACGGTCCTGATCGTAGTTTCGATAAGAGGAAGTATGGTCCTGGACAACATGGTCCTTCAAGAAGAAGAAAACAGAATTCTGACTATTCTGTTCAATTAAAAGAAAAGCAAAAAGCAAAATACACGTATGGTGTATTAGAGCGTCAATTTAGAAACTTATTTGAAGAAGCAAGTAAGAAATCTGGAGTAACAGGTGAAATCCTACTTCAGTATCTTGAAGCTAGATTGGATAACACAGTTTTTAGATTAGGAATTGCACCTACTCGTAGAGCTGCGAGACAACTTGTAAGTCATAAACACATTCTTGTTAATGGAATTCTTACTAATGTACCTTCTATGAAATTGAAGCCAGGTGATGTCGTTTCTGTTAGAAACAAATCTAAAAACTTGGAAGTAATTGAACACTCACTTAGTTCAGCGAAAGCGAATAAGTGGTCATGGTTAGAATGGAATTCTCAGAGAGGCGAAGGAAAATTGTTGGAGTATCCGCAAAGAGAAAAGATTCCAGAAAACATCAATGAACAATTGATTGTTGAATTGTACTCTAAATAATAGAGTCATTTTTATAATCACAAGCTCTTTACGAACCTTAATAAATCACATCAATGAGTATATTAAATTTTCAGAAGCCTGATAAAATTTTATTAGAGAAAGCAACTGATTTTGAAGGAACTTTTGAATTTAAACCATTAGAGCCTGGCTTCGGTCAGACTATTGGAAATTCTCTAAGAAGAGTTTTACTTTCTTCTTTAGAAGGATACGCAATTTCTGCAGTGAGGATTGCTGGCGTAGACCACGAGTTTGCAACAATCAAAGGTGTAGTAGAAGATATGGTTGATATAATTCTAAACCTAAAGCAGGTAAGAATTAAACCAGTAAATGAAGAAGATGGAATCACTGAGGAAAAAATATACTTGACCATTTCAGGACAAGATCAGTTTGTGGCTGGAGACATTGAAAAGAATACCAATGTTTTCAAAGTAATGAACCCTGATCACTTGATCTGTAAAATGGATGCTTCTGTAAACTTAGAAATTGAATTTACGGTAACGCACGGAAGAGGTTACGTTCCTTCACAGGAAAATATGCCTTCAGATGCTCCTATAGGTGTTATACCAGTAGATGCGATCTATACTCCAATCAAAAAAGTAGCATACAATATCGATAACACAAGAGTTGGTCAAAGAACCGATTATGAGTTGTTGAGAATAAATATCGAAACAGATGGTACAATCCATCCTGAAGAAGCAGTAAAAGAAGCTTCTAGGATCTTAATCCAGCACTTGATGTTGATTACAGATGAAAACATCACATTCGAAGATGCTTCTAAGAGAGAGGAAAACATCGTTGATGAGCATATCTTACATATGCGTAAATTGCTTAAGACTTCATTGGAAGATCTTGATCTTTCAGTAAGAGCTTACAACTGTCTGAAAGCTGCAAAGATTAATTCTTTGGGTGAGATGGTAAGATACGATACACACGAGTTATTGAAATTTAGAAACTTCGGTAAGAAATCTCTTGTAGAGATTGAAGAATTACTACAAAACAAAGGTCTTACATTTGGTATGGATCTTTCAAAATACAAGCTTGACGAAGAGTAGTCAACTTTAAATCGATCCAGCCCGGATTTTCCGGATTTATTAATCGATTCAAAACTGTTTCCACTTAGTCTCAAAAGGCTGGATGTTTGAGATTGGAAATGGTGTGAGTTAAAATTATTACCGTCATGAGACACGGAAAAAAATTCAACCACTTAGGTAGAAAAAAAGGACACAGAAAAGCCCTTCTTAAAAACTTAAGTATCGCGTTAATTACGCACAAAAGAATCAGAACAACATTGGCAAAAGCAAAAGCTTTAAGAGTACACGTTGAACCACTAATCACCAAAGCTAAGACTAATACAATGCACTCGAGAAGAGTTGTATTCTCTTACCTTCAAAATAAAGAAGCTGTAACAGAACTTTTTGGTCCTATTGCTGATAAAATTGGAGATAGACCTGGTGGATATCTTAGGATTATTAAGACTGGAACCAGAAAAGGGGATGCAGCTGAAATGGCAATGATCGAACTAGTAGATTACAACGAATTAATGTTGGCAAATAAGAAGTCTACAGGTAAGTCTAAGAGAAGTAGAAGAGGTGGAAAGAAAACAACCACCGCCGCAGCTGCTGTAACTGCTGCCGCTGCTACTACAGCTAAGTCAGAAGAAGAGTAAAAAAGATCAATAATTATCAAAATGGGTTCTGGTACATATCAGAACCCATTTTTTTTGTCTAAAATTTTGACTTAGTTCGCCTTCAACCATTACCTATTTGACTTGAATATTGATAGTGTAATCTATTAATTCACTAAGTTTTCTTGATGATAGAGCAGCATTTGTCGGCTATTTAGCATCTTATAATAAATTGCTGATATGAAGGACATATTGACATATGGCCTGATAATACTGCTTCCTTACTTTATTTCAGGTCAATCCACTGTCGATCAACTGATCGCAGGGTCTAATGATATTCTGAAAAGTGAAGTACTTCTTGAGCCTAGTTTTAGTGCAATTGTCAAGACAAACACCTTAAGCGTATATCCACGTATTATAAAAGAAGCACAAGTATTCGTACTGCATTTTAATCAATCAATAACAGATCCTTATTGTGTTGAAATATTCGATAGTGAAGGAGTATCTGTAGAAATGATTTACAATAGTCAGCTAAGTGTATTTAAAGCAAAGTCTTCATTGAGCCTCGAAATTATGACTCCTTTGGAACCAGGTTTGTATCATGTAGTTCTAACTTCAAAAGAAAAAAGCCAAGCAACAAAGTTGCTGAAGTTTTAGAATGAGTCAAATAAGTGACCTAAACCTTCTTTTTTAGTTTTTAAGTAGCCTTCGTTTTCTTTCTTTATAGTTGTCTCTAGTGGTACTCTTTCAACCAACTCAATACCTGAACCTTCAAAGGCATCTAATTTCTTAGGATTATTGGTTAATAATCGTACGGAAGAAACTCCCTCTTGTTTTAGGATTGAAATAGCCTCTTTAAACTCTCTCATATCCACTCCAAAACCTAGTTCAAGATTTGCTTCAATAGTATCAAATCCTTCATCTTGTTTGTTGTAGACTTTTAGTTTGTTGATAATTCCAATACCTCTACCTTCTTGTCTTAGGTATATAACCATTCCTCCATTTTCTTGAATGAGTTTCATACTCTGCTCAAGTTGCTCACCACAATCACATCTATTTGAATGAAATAAATCTCCTGTAATACATTCTGAATGTATCCTTAAATATATGGTTCCTGAAGTATCTAAATTTTTGCTTGTCAGTACTATATGAGGCATAACATTCTCACTTGATACAGAATATGCTTTCATCATAAATTCTCCCCAATCAGTAGGAATACTAGCCTCCGCTTGTTTTGATAATTTACTTTCCTGTGACAATACTTTGTTTATTATTAACCAATGCTAAAATCTCTTTAAAGTTTCCTCTAAGGATGCTTATAAATGCAAGAATACTAATTATAAATTGGAACAAACCCTTTAATCTCACATCTATCATGAAAAAATGGGTTATAACAAAAAACATGACAAAACAGATGAAAGGAATCAACCATAGATCAACCAAGTTGTATTCAATGCGTTGCTTTCTTTGAGCAAAAATAAAGAATGTTACTGATGTAAAAAGACCAGCTACGATCCCAGCAATTAAAACACCTTCAAGGCCATATTGTTCGGAAAGAATATGATATAATGTTAATAAAACAACCAATGAGATTATTGATATGGAAGAAATTAATTTCGAACTTTTTGAATAGTTCAGTTGCATATTAAACAATAGTAAATAACTTCTTAAAAAGACTATACTCGTTGCCAAAGTAAAATATGGAATCGCATTTAAAAAAGCTTCTTTATCTGTTATAAACGACAAGTTATGTCCAACCAATAAAATGCCTCCTGATGTCAAAATATTCAACGCCATATAGAATTTCATTAATTTCACTTGGTATGCACTTCTATTGCCTGTCGTATTTTGAAATGACTCATACAAAAATGGTCGAATACTATTCATGACAGAATCAGCGACCAAAAACATAACTCCAGCGATTGTCATTAGCAACGCATATTGACCAATTACATCCAAAGACAGATATTTTTCAAGAATGATTCTATCGCCAGTAGAACTCAACCAATAAATTAACAAAAATGGGATAAGTGCGATCGAATACTTTAAGGATGGAATAAGCATCTTCTTATCTAGATTCAAGCTTAGAATCTTTGGTTCTATCGAGATAATATAAATTAAAGTTAAAAGATAGGGGATCATAACTCCGAGCAATAAACCATATACTCCCTTTTTAAATCCGAGAATTAAAACTACTTGGATAATGACGGCCAATATAATTTGAACAAACAAAATGAGACTTAACTTATTAAATTCCTTTCTGTTTTTTAAATAAATGTAATACACAGAATTAATAGCATTCAAAAGTCCTGAAGCAACCACGATGATTCCATATGGGAAAAAAGTAATGTCTTCATCATTGAATATCCCTTTAAACAACAAGGGTCCCATCAAAAGAAAAAATGTAATACACATACAGGACAACAAGATGGAAAAACTAAATAGTTGCTGGAGATATTTCTTTGTTAAGCGCTCGTCATGGTTGTAGTCCCAATAAAAAGTCGACATGGAAGAGTTAATCCTTAAGGTTCCAGCAATGTTAACTATGCCACTTACTGCTACCATCAATGTATAGAGTCCATATTCTGCACCAGACAGGACATTAAGATATAAAGGCAAAAGGAATATACCAATGGCTGGCTTGATGAAGTTCAAGGCGACCATTAACATTGTTGCTCTAGCTACGTTGGATTTCTTTTCCATTCTATTGGGTGTAAAAATAAAGGGTTTCGGTTAGAAACCGAAACCCTTTGATTTTTATAAAAGGTTTATTCTAGTTACCTGAGTATTGCTATCTTCTTTGTTTTAACAACTATTCCAAAATCAATAAGCATGATATAGTTGCCATTTGGCATGTCATTCAGTGCAAAACTTAAATGCGCATTACCAGGTTTCACATTCTCGTAAATCTCGTTTTGAACTTCATTTCCAAAAATATCAAGAATCCTAATATCCACATCGTGCTCCAATGGCAAATCAAATGAAAGATTTATGACTTCGTTGGATGGGATAGGGAAGGCGTTAACAGCATATTTACTTAAATACTGATTCTTCCATATGTTGGATTCTGAAATCATTTTATCGCCGTCATATTTTTGAACCTTGTAGTAGTTATCCTGAGCTACCATAGAATAACTTTGGTCGAAATACCATAATCTACTTTCTTCTACTACTGAAAACTGGTCTATCAGTTCAAAATCAATACCATCATACGATTTTAAGATTGCATAATTATCTCCTGATATAAATGTATCATCATGCCACGATAAGGTAGGGCTGCCATTTTCATAAAATCCAGTCAAGACAATAGACTCTTCAGATTCTAACGGATGACCCGTAAAAATAAAACCAGCATCAATTGATAATGAGTTGGTGTTTGGATCCACAGCAATAATATCTGTAAGACCACTTGGTTTTACATCACTATCTTCAAAGTCATTAAATGATGCATCTAGCATAGTAAAAGAATAATCACCTGGCAATTCAAATTCAATAAAATAATTGGCGGTCATCAAATTGGTAAATGTATACCTACCTATAAGATTAGTTTCTGTTGATTGAACTAGATTCAACTGACTGTCTAAAAGGTTAACAGTAATTCCAGTTAAGTTTTCTTCATTGAAATCTTGAAGACCATTGCCATCATCTATCCACGTTCTTCCTCCAAGTCTTGCTCTAGCTGGTACAAGTCCAACATCCAAATTGGTGATATGTTCTTCTTGATCTAAGAAAAATAAATCAGACGTTCCAGTCATATCAACATTGCTATCCATGGATGGATTGGTACCTTGTTCTTGCGGTGAAAATTGGAAATCATCTTGCATTTCAACCATAAAATAATATTCTCCAGGCCTAAGACCTTCAAATGAATATCCTCCATTCATATCTGTTGTTGTTCTTTCTATTTCCCCTTCATCTTCTCTAAATAAAATAATTTCAACATCTGAAATTCCAAATTCTCCAAATTTTTGAATTCCATTTTTGTCTTTGTCATCCCATACATAATCACCAACAGAAGATGGTCGATAAATTCCACAGTCAATATCATCAGAAAAGACTCCAGTTCCTACTGTAAAAATATTTGAAGATCCTGGCATAATCATTCCAGTTATATCTGAATCGCTCGAAGAATTTCCTCCTCTAAAAGCAGCAGTAGGTAGGTAGCCTTCTGGAAGCTCAAAAGCAATGAAGTAATCTCCAGCTGTTATATTTTCAAATGTATAATATCCAGGTTCCCCATCATCATCATTACCAGTGATGGTTTCATTGATTAAATTTACATTCTCATCATACAGCTTTACGACTACATCGTTCATGCCTGGTTCACCATTATCCTGAATACCATTTCCATTATTATCTACCCACAGAAAATCACCAACACTTCCTGGTGTAGCCAATAATCCAATATCAGTGCTTGTATTCGTATCGCCCGAATCAATAGCTATAAGAGAAGAAGTTCCTGCGCCATTGCTATTGTCTATATCTGAATCTAGATTGTCATCGCCAATATTTGCATCAGAGACCGAAGTTCCAAAATTTAAATTGATACCAATATAATAATTTCCAGGACTCAAATTTTCAAACGAATAATATCCACTTTGTCCTGAGTCAACATTTGTTTTTGTTGTAGTCATGGACAGTTGTGTTCCACTTTCATTGTACAATCTTATAATATAATCATTGGCTCCTGGTTCATCAGAATCTTGAATTCCGTCTGCGTTAAAATCAAACCAAACAAAATCTCCGAGAGATACTGGAAAGTAATAACCTGCATTTACACCTTCTAAAGTTCCTCCCATTGTATAATCTAAAATCTCTGTTATATATTCTCCATTATTAAGTACAATATCAGAATCTAATCCAGTATTGTTTCCCTCATTCATCGCTGTCGCAAATGATGCTTCGTCCAAATCAAAAACTACAGTGTATTCCCCATTTGGAAATCCGATGAACTCATAATAACCATCTCCTAAGTTGCTGGCACTACTTGTTGTATTATCCATTACAGAGCCAGATATGGTCATAAGGTTAATTTCTATTCCATTTATTCTTGGTTCACCTCCATCAAAAACACCATTTCCATTGACATCTTCAAAAACGATTCCATTAAGAATATTTTCTGGAGAGCCATTTCCTCCTCCATCATCTGGATCGTCCATGAATAAGCCATAATCAATATCGTCTACAGTTATTCCATCATACAGATTATCAACCAATGCAAGGGCAAGACCATCCATTTCTGAAATGTCTGAATCAAGATCTTCACTTCCTATATTTGCTGGGGAGATGCTATAATCGCCAATTATTACAGAGGTGAAATAATCGCCTGGAAGTATCCCTGTGAATTGATAAAATCCATTACCATCTGAAGTTGTTGAAACAACAAATTGATTATTTGAATCATACAATTCAATGACAATATCAGCAAGCCCTTCTTCATCTTCATCCTGTATCCCATCTTGATTTGCATCATTCCATACGAAATTACCGATCGAATTCAATGGTATAGATCCCCCATTAATAGAAGTAAGATTATTTTCTGTTACAGTAAAACATTCTGTAGCACCTATTTCGATAGTGTTGTTTATTAGGCTTTCGCCAAATGTAAGATATCTGAAATTTAACATGCCAGGAAAAACAAGATAATAGTCTCCAGCTGCAACAGGAGGAAAAATAAAATTACCCATCGCATCAGTTGAGATCATATTTATCAATGTACCATCACAACTTTTTAGAGATATTACTTGATTTGCAATTCCCGGTTCATCGCTTAATATGCCATCTCCTTCTCGATCTCTTCTAAAGAATCCTCCTACCGTTCCTAATTCAGGTTCTTCTTCCTCTTCTTCCATTTTAATAAATCCAAAATCTCGATCAAGTTGATTAATTCCATCGTTTAGAATAATGATATTGGAAACCAATATTCCATTATTTAAAGTTCCTTCAGAATCTAATGCTGGATCTCCTGCCAATGATGTAGTTGGGATATATTCTTCTCCAGGCAACATAACACTGATGGTATATTGACCCGGTCTTAGATTTTCAAAAGAATATTGACCCAATGAGTCCGTTTGTCTAACTTCTAGTAAAGCTCCTTGATCATCCAGTAACCCAATATCCAATCCTTCAAATCCTATTTCATCGTTTCCTTGTAACCCATCACTATCTTCATCAAACCATACATAATCACCTACCGTACTCAATGGAATCAAGCCAAGGTTAAGTATAGGTGAATTGTTGCTTGAAATAGAGACACAGGCTGTTGAGCCAGGCATAAAAACATTTGATATTTGTGAATCTCCACCTGTTGCAAATTCATACGAATTTGGAAGTGAAGGAACAACAAAGTAATCACCAGCGGCAATATTTGAGAAGAAATAATTTCCATCGATGTCTGTAATTTGCGAATCAAGCAAAACCAAATCACAACTATACAATGTGACAGCAATGCCTTCAAAACCAAATTCTGCTTCAAACAATCCATCTCCATTTGAATCTCTCCAAACGTTACCATTAAGATTTCCTGTACTCGAATAAAAACCAAAATCGTGATTATTTTGGTCGATGCCATCTCTCAAAGTTACATTCGGGGAGAGAACAAATCCTCCTTGTATGATTCCTTCTGAATTTAAAGAAGGATCTCCAATTCCCGACTCAGTTAAAGTCAATCCTATTGGTAATTCTACTTCTAATGAATAATTGCCAGCAGCAATATCAGCAAAGAAGTAAGCTCCATTTGCATCTGAAACAGTTGAAGATATTTCCGTGCCATTTGAAAGTAGTAATCTTATTCTGACATCAGCCAAACCATTTTCAGTATCATCTTGAAGTCCATTCTGGTTTTGGTCTCTCCATACAAAATCTCCAATCGTACTAGTTGGAATGCTTCCTATCGTAATTTCTGTCGTTGTTCCGTTGGCTACAGTAATGCATGATGTGGATCCAATACTGAATTCATTGCTTATCTCAGAATCTCCTCCTAAAGCATGAATGAATCCTTCAATGGATTCTGAAACGATATAGTAATCTCCAGCCAGGATTTGACTAAATGAAAATGCACCTTCATTATTTGTGATTGTAGAGCTAATTAGATCACCACCACAGGTAAATAAACTAACTGATCTATTTTCTACAAATCCTTCAGAATCAAAAATTAGATCTCCATTTCCATCATTCCACAAAACACCAGAAATTTCTCCACCGCTTCTTCTAAATCCAAAATCCATATCCATGTTTTCAGCTCCATCTTCAAGAAGAAAGCTTGAAGTTGTGATAACATTATTGGCTAGAATTCCATCTGAATCAATTGTCTCATCTGTGCCAATATTAGAATCAGTAATCTCAAAATCAATTTGATCCTCGATTTCCATGTAGCATAAATCTGGAAGTAAGTTTTCGAAAATATAAATTCCTTGATCATTGGTCAACGTAGTCGCAATCGGCTGATCGTCTGAATTAAAAAGAGTCAGCATGACATTTGGCATCCCTGGTTCTCCTTGATCAAACAATCCATTTCTATTTGTATCTTGCCATACCATATTACCAACCCTAGAAAGAGGAATACTTGCACCATCAATCGTTATTGGATTTTCATTTGGAACATTAAAACATGCTGTTGCTCCTTCAGCAATTACATTGTCAATGGCACTTTCCCCCATTATTGATGTTTCCATTCCATCTACTGGTGTGAAAACCAAATAATAATCTAAGCCAACAAATGAAGTAAATGAAAAAGCTCCATTTGCATCTGTAATTCTTGTTGCAATCAATGTACTATTGCAATTATATAAGCTAACCAACACATCAGGAATTCCTTGTTCTCCTAGTAAAATTCCATCGCCGTTACTGTCCCTAAAATATGTCCCTGAGATTTCTGCGACTCTTTTAAAAAATCCAAAATCATGATCTAATGCTGATTCTCCATCAAACAAATTAATCAAGCTTGATTGAACTTGTTGATTCCCAATATCAACTCCTTCTGAATCTAGATTTGTATCACCGGTATTGGCAATAGTAGGAAGATATAATTCAGATGGATAGTTGACTACCACAAAGTAAGTGCCTGAAGGTAAATTGGTAAATAAATAATTTCCTTGTATGTCAGTAGCAGTAGTACTAAGTACATTGTTTCCTTCGTCTAAAAGGCTCACAATCACATTCTCTAGTGGCCAATCACCTTCATCTTGTAGTCCGTTTCTATTTTCATCATCAAATACAAAATCACCGATGCTTCCCAATGGAATAAATCCTAATTTTAAAATCTGTTCTGAATTTGGCATTACTTCAATGCAAGAGGTCGAATAACTTCCTTCCCCAAATGCGGAATCACCTCCTGAAGCTGAAATGAAACCAGTGATAGGAACTGTAGATACAAAATATTGTCCTGGAATTAATGATTCAAAGGTATATATTCCATCGGCATTTGTTGTTGTACTAGCAATCAAAGTACCATCACATGAATGAAGTTGTACAATGATTCCTTCAATTCCAGGATCACCTAGAACAAGAGAGTCACCATCTCTATCTCTAAATGTACATCCTGAAATGGAACCATACTTTGGAGTCCACCCAAAATCAATATCATCTCTATTTTGTCCTGGTTCTATGTGAAAGACACCTGAAGTACTGGGCCCGAAAGCCAAATCGTAATCACTATCACTATCTTCTGTTCCTGCTGTAGATTCGCTTATGTTGC
>CALFDU010000015.1 GCA_937950315.1 uncultured Saprospiraceae bacterium
GTAGAAGTTCGAGTGATTCCATTGGTTGCATTTCCATCTGGATCAACATTGGCTAGTACAAATTGAATGTCTAGGTCTGCTGCTTGCGGATAGATCGCAGTGATCCAAGGAGCTTCTAAATCGAAAGCGGTATTCAGTACATCAATCTGACTGAATACCTGTTCGTCTGAAATATTTTGTAGGTCTGTGTTGTAAACGATGTGTACGACCACAGGTATTGTGATGAGTCCAAGGTCATCATTAAATCTATTGTTGTTTTTATCCTCTAGGATTTTAGCAATCTTCTTATGGTATTCTTTGTTAAGCTCGGTGTTGTTTTCTAAGTGATGCTCAGAAATACATAGGTGTTCTTGAGCAGAAGTGCTTATTGAAACAAAGGTGATTAATACAAATAACTGTATCGCTCGTACAAATGAAAACATAGTCGAATTATTAAAATGATGTTGTCTGAGGATGGTGGCTTAACGCATAAAGTTAATACATATTAAATAATTTATTAATATGTATTGTTAATCTTTTGATTAATTTTAGGCTTTTAAATCACTGTTTTCATTTATAAAGACAAATAATGAAGGATAATATTAAAAATATAGAGTCAAACAAGGGTCTTGGTGAGTTGCTTTTTGGGATGACTAGAGATCAGGTTAAAAACTTATTGGGAGATGCCGGAGAGAAGGAGTCTTACGCAGGAGATGAAGGAGAGGAGCTGGGTAAGGTTGAAATTTGGCACTACGATGCTTTGGATTTGTCTGTTGGATTTGAGGAATCTGAAGATTGGACTTTGATGTCGATATCAGTGACTGGTGATTCTTATGAGATGGCGGGAACGTCTTTGATTGGTAAAAGTATTGAAGAAGTTTCTACGGCATTAGAAGGATGGGGAGTGATTGACTTTGAGCTTGAAGATCATTCCAGTGAGGAGAGTCCTAATCATAAGTTGATTGTTTCTGATTACCTCGGCATGATATTTTGGTTTGACAACAATGTTGCTAGCGAGATTTCTTGGAGTCCTTTGTACGACGAGGAGTAAGCTTACTAAATTGCCTTATTTGTTTTGGTATCCGTCCGGATATCCATAGATATGTACAATTTTTATGTAATTCGATTGGGAGATGCCTCCTGGATTTAAACCTGGTTTGCCCTCAGGAATTTCTACCCCCAAGTCTTTGTAGTAGTCTGCCCAGATGGGGAAAGTTTGATTGGTGTCTGGATCAACAAAGGTCATAGGCTTCAGGTAGAACAGTGGTATTCCATTGTGTGCATGTTTGAATGCATCATAAATCAATTCGGAGCAATAGTATTTGTTGTTTGTAATATCAAAAATTTCATCGTACTCCAATCCTAATTTTGTTTTAGCAAATGAGATGGCGTCAGGGATGAGGGCTTTGTGATTTTTGTCGACTCTACCTACAATCACTTTACTATTGCCATTGGCATCTCTAGATCTATCCAAGAATTCTTCAAGGGGAGTTATGACGACGCCTGCGGTAATTGCTTCGATTATTTGAACGTCACCTTGGTCATCATTGATAACCATGCCCACATGAGAAAGTTTGGCTCCTTTAAACCCGAATGTCACCTTTTCTATGGACGTACAGAATGGACCACAATCGCTGTCTTGAAACAATAAATCTCCCTCTTGCAGGTCGAACAAACTGCTAGGGTTTACTTTTGTTGTTTTGCAGGATGAGGAGGTAAGAATGAGAAATAAAAAACTTAATAGCAAGAATTTTGAACGGTGCGTCATTATTTTAATTTCAATAAAGTTGGTTTCTCGCTGTTGTTGGCAGCGATAATAGAAATTCCTGATTTTGTTTTAAGAAGATCTAGACCCTTGGTATCTCCTTTGATAAATATGCCGCTTTCTGATAGAGGTACTGCTGAGAATTTTCCCTTGCCATTTCCTAGTAAGAGGCAGCCATAGCTTGCATCATTTCTTGGAGTTTCTACTTCGGCATTGTACATATTGCCACCCACTACAACATCGAGATTTCCATCTTGGTTATAATCATATGGAACGATCCCATTGATACATGATATTTGTGCTTCGTCAGGAAGTTGGTGTAACTCAAATTTTCCCTTGCCTGTATTCTCAATATAGCTACTTGCAAAAGTGTGTGCTTTGAAATGCATAGAGTTTTCTAGGTCTGCTTCTGTGTAAACATCTACCAATGACGCTTCCGCAAATAGGTCATACTCTTTATACTTATACTTGATTGTAGGAATTTGTTCTGACGAACATTGTTTACCCCTCAATGGGTATTGTACTCCATCTTGGTAATAACCTAGTACAATATCTAATTTTCCATTCTTATCATAATCGTTGGCATACACATCAAAAGTTTCAGTTTCGCTCGCTTGGTACTTGTAGTTGAGTCCTAGGTTACCTGCCATCAGATCTATATCGCCATCTTTATCAAAGTCTTCAGCAACCAAACTATACCACCATCCAGATGTTTTTTCAAGACCTAGGTCTTTGGTTTTACTTTGAAATTTATTGCCTGTATTTTTTAGAACGGTGATGGGCATCCATTCGCCGACAATGATAAGGTCTAGTTTTTCATCTTGATCATAATCTAACCATATTGCATCTGTCACAAGTCCAGCTTCTAACAAATCAGGGGCTATTGCTTCTGTTACATCGGTAAATGATAGTGTGCCCGTTTCTTTGCTTTCGTTTTTTAGGATGTAGCTTTTAGCTGGTGTTGGGTAGAGTTGTGGCAACAATCTTCCTCCGACAAATAAATCCAAGTCCCCGTCTTTATCATAATCTCCGGCTCTTACTCTTGATCCACTTCCGGTCATGTTGGGCAAGGCATCTTTCGCTTGCGCAAATGTTCCATTTCCGTTGTTCAAATAAAATTTGTCTTGTAATTTAGGCATACCGGCTTGGTATTCATTTCCACCGCAGGAAACGTATAGGTCAAGGTCATTGTCTTGGTCTGCATCAAAAAACAATGCTCCTATATCTTCTGTGTTTGCATCTTGTTCCCATAGTTCTGTTTGACTTAAAGTATAAGTGCCATCTGAATTTTGGGTATACAATGCAGCTCTACTTCCGCCTCCACCTCCAATGTAAAAATCATCAAGACCATCTCCATTCACGTCTCCAGTTGCCAATGCAGGTCCATTTTTTGAATAGGTATGTGGTAATAATATCTCTACTTTATAATCGTCGTATGGGTTTTCTGAATGTGTGTATTCAATACCGCTTTTTTCGGTTGTGTTTTCAAAAAACTGTTTGATTTCTTTTTCATCATCTATAGAATTATCGCTGGCATTGGCGTAATCAATACGTAGTAATTGATTGGCAGGAACATTATTTAGGATTTGTGTCTTCCCGTCATTCCAGACGATCGTTAATTCATCCACAGATTCCAACTCACCTATCCCAAAATGAATATTTGGATCAACAGAAGATTGAAATCCTCTCGTAGTTGTATGCTCTTGGTATTGGATTCCTTTTTCTGTTTTCAATGTTACTTTTGCACCTAAACCAACAGTGTTTTTGCCTTGTCCTTCTAGCTTAAGTCTTAAGAAATTTCCAAGATTTTTTTCAACGGTATTGTTACGATAAAGCACGGCAGGCGCATCAATATTATTGATGAGTACTTCTAGGTCTCCGTCATTGTCTAAGTCCACATATGTGGCTCCATTGGTATATCCTTCAAAGGTTATTCCCCAGTCTTTGGTTACTTCTTTAAAATTGATGCCTCCGTAGTTTTTGTAGGCATAATTGTCCACTTTTTCGGACGGCATGTTGAGTGTTAATTCTAGGTAGTCGAAGTTTTGGCGTTCTTGGTAATTGGCTTTTTCTATTTTGTTGAAGTAATCTTTGTTGTTGATGTCTCTTCTGGTTCCGTTGGTAATAAAAGCATCTTTAAAACCATCGTTGTCAAGGTCAGCGACCAATCCAGCCCAACTCCAATCTGTTGTTGCCATGCCAGTCATTCTTGATACATCGCTAAAGTGGGGGAGGCCATCGGGAGCAACACCCATATTCATTTGTAAGGTGTTCTGCATGTATTGATGATGTAAGCCAAAGTTGACCATTTCCCAAAAACGCGGAATATCCATACTGGCCATATTTGCTTTGTTTCTTCTGTTGTCTGCTGGTGTCATATCCATCTGAAGGATATCCAGTAATCCATCATTGTTAAAGTCAGATACATCTGCTCCCATTCCAAAAAATGCTGTATGTTGGGTTACGTCTTTGATGTGATCCGAGAATGTTCCATCTCCATTGTTGAAGTAGAAATGATCTGGAGAAGCAAAGTCATTAGAGACATAGATATCTTCCCATCCATCTTGGTTAAAGTCGCCTACGGTGGCACTGAGTGATAACCCAAAATTAAGAAGTCCAGCTTCCTGTGTGACATCAGTAAAGAATCCCTTTCCATCGTTTTTGAAAAGTCTATCTGATTTTTCAGGATTTACATTGATCATAAATGAGGCAAAAGAATAGTTGGGTGTTTTAAATCCTGTTGCTGGATAATTGGCTAGGTATAAATCTAAATCGCCGTCTTTGTCGTAATCAAAAAATGTACTTTGAGTAGTACTACCTTCATCTGCTACACCTCTAGATTCACCTTCATCTTTAAAGGTGGGTATTCCGTTGGCATCGAGGCCTTGATTTATAAATAGTTGATTTTTAGTGGTTGTAAATTTTCCTGATACACTTACGTAAATATCCATAAGGCCATCAGCATTTACATCGGCCATATTTACTCCAGTAACCCACCTATCGTCGCTGCTTACTTTTGCTATTTCTGTGATGTCTTCAAACTTTAGATCACCTTTGTTGATGTACAACTTATTGTCGACCATGTTGCCTGAAAAATATAAATCTTGTAATCCATCTCCGTTTACATCACCTGTGGCAATTCCTCCTCCCATATAGATATATGGATAAGTGAAATAATTGATGATAGAATCTTCTTTTAGATTGTTAGAAAATGTGATACCACTTTTATCACCAGCCAGCTTTTCAAATATAGTTGGCTGTGTGGATTCTGTTTTCTGGTAAGTTGTATCTTGATCTTCGGTGCAAGAAGCCAATAGAAAAACAGTAAGCAGTGTAATTGTATATAGTATCTTATTCATTTCAATCAAAAAGTAATGTATACGTTGATGGTGAATCGTGGTTATAAATATACTTGAATTTTGTAACAGGAAATAGGCATTGGGTAAATACTTATGTCACAGTAAATGCAATAAAAAAGGAGGTAAGAATTAAATCTTACCTCCTTCATTTAGATATTAATTTGAGTAGTAATTAACTACTTGTAATCATTAGTATCCAGGATTCTGAATTAGAATATCACTACCGATAAGATCAATCTCATTCTGAGGTATTGGAAGATACTCATCATGGTTTGAATCAAATGTAGCACCTGCAAAAGGAGCATTCAATTTAGGACCTTCAAAGTTAAGGTAGTCGTTCAACACTTGTGTTGCAACACCCCATCTAACTAGGTCATACATTCTATGTCCTTCACCTGAAAGCTCAAGCTTTCTTTCCATCATCAATGCGCTTCTAGCCATATCTTGACTTCCGAAAGAACCGTAAGTAGAAACTTCATAATTTGCAGGACTATCTGCAATTGCAGAATTAGCCGCTCTTTCTCTTACTCTGTCGATAAGTGCAGCAGCTTCATCCAAACTTCCAGCTTCGATTTCAGCTTCAGCCAACATAAGTAATACATCAGCAAATCTGATAATATTGTAGTTTACTGCAGTATAACCAGGCGTCCATGAACTTGCATCATTTTCAGTTCCGATACCACCTTGGTAGTAGATGAACTTCTTAGGAGCATAAGGTCCAGCGTATGGCTGATCTCTTATCCAATCTTTACCTGGGTGTGGTCCCCAATCTAAGTAAGGAATACCTCTTCTTCCGATAGAGTGATCCAATCTATTATCAACTGTTCCAGCATCAACATCAAATGCTTCAGAACTTTCAATTCCCATGTCATCCGCAAGTGCATTACCTGCATCGTTGTATGAGCCATCTAATAGAGGAAGACCTCCATTTGTTCTAAAAGAGTTAGCCAACTCAAAACTTGGTTGGAAAAATCCACAACATCCACCTGGAGCACCTGGCCCGTTAGGGAAGTTAAGAACCAATCCAGCGTTAGCATTTGTAACATCACCTGTTCCAGCAGCAGCCTGCACAGCAAATACTGATTCAGCACTGTTGTCATTTGGTGATCTAAATGCATCCGCATAATTTGCGTTCAAGTCGTAAGGTTGACCATTTGCAGTCATACCATTGTTTACAACATCAGTTAAAACAGTTCTAGCTTCACTGTACTTTCCTTGGAAAAGCAATGCTTTACCATAGTAAGCTCCAGCTGCCCATTTGTTAGCTCTACCTGCATCAGCCATTGTGCCTGGAAGGTTATCATAAGCATGCTTAAGATCAGCTTCAATAAATTGCCAAAGGTCTGCAGAGTTTCCAACTGGAGTAACTTCATCCCAGTTTTCATCTACGTATGGTACATCATTAAAATTCTTTTTCAATTCGAAGTAATAGTGCCCTCTTAAGAATCTTGCTTCACTTTCAATTCTTGCTCTTGTATCTGCTGATACTCCTTCTTGAGCTGATTGTAAAAGCTTAAGTGTCGCATTACTTCTTGCAACACCTTCAAAAACGGCTCTGTACTTTTCAAGAACAGAGGCATTCGTAGTCTGTGCTGCATACGCTTGAACCTCATTTACCTGTGACTGGTCACCAGCATTTGTTCCTTTGTTTGCGTCTCCACCTCTGATACTTCCCCAGAACCAGTTACTACTATCTGAGTAGAAACCACCTCTTCCTAAAAGCATACTGTAAGCCGCAATAAGTGATCCTTCAAGACCAGCTTCAGATGAAAGTTCATTGGAACTCAAAGAACCAGTCGGAGCTACTTCTAAGAATTCATCTGAACATGACACAACTGATAGTACGACCATCAGAAATGTTAATGCTATTATTTTATTTATTTTCATAGTTTATATTTTTTCATACCCGAAGGCATGATATTTTATAATTAGATGCTTAGAATGTTACGTCAACACCAAAAGTCCAACTTCTAGTAATTGGGAAGTTTCCTAAATCAATTCCAAAGTTAGTATCCGCTGCTCCACCTACACTTGGATCAGCACCGCTGTAACCAGTAATAGTGAAAACATTGTTTACACCAGCAAAAAGTCTTGCACTTTCAAGACCTCTCGTTGAAGCCGTTGAAGAAGGAACGTTATAAGACAACGTAATGTTTTGTAATCTGAAATAAGATCCGTCTTCTACGTAGAAAGAATTTGATTGTGTATTTGTACTAAAGTTTGAATTTGATTCAAAAATTGGAATAGTAGCATCAAGATTATCTGGAGTCCAAGAGTCAACAACTCTGTCGCTAATGGCAGCACCTGGGAATAATGGGTAGAAATCAGTAAATATTTTTGAAGCATTAAAGATTTCGTTTCCGATTGATGCGTATGAATAAATGTCTAAACCAATGTTTCCAAAATCAAGATCGATGTTTAATCCACCTGTGAAATCAGGAACTGGAGATCCAAGTGTTGTTCTGTCATCAATGGTAATTTCTCCGTCACCATCTAAATCAGCAAATTGGAATCTTCCTGGAGCCGCACCTTCTTGAGTTGGCGCTGCAGCAACAGCTGCATCATTTTCAAAAAGACCAACAACTTCATATCCAAAGAATGCAGAAATTGGCTCACCAACCTGGTTCAATACAGGAGTAATTCCTCTATAACTTGCACTTCTGTTAGGCAAAGATTCGATTCCATCTGCAAGAGCAACAATCTCATTGTTTAAGAATCCACCAGTAACTGCAACTTCATATCTGAATTTATCAGATGATCCACCTCTGTAACTAACAAAAAGATCAATACCTGTGTTAAGCATTTCTCCTACGTTTACTGAAGGAGCTGATGCAAATCCACCAGTCATAACTGATACAGGCGCTTGGAAAAGTAGATCTTCTGTTCTCTTACTCCAAACTTCTACTCCTAAGTCTAAAGCTCCGTCTAATAGAAGGGCATCAATACCTACGTTGGCAGTAACTGCTCTCTCCCATCTTGCTGCAGGGTTACCAATTCTTGTTCTGAAGAATCCATCAACAGCACTTGAGTTGGTTCCTCCAATATCGTAACTAGAAGCTCCGATACTAGTTCCAAATAAGCTAAACTGGTTGTTAGGGTCAACATTGTTTGAGTTACCCATGATTCCGTATCCACCTCTGATCTTAAGATCATCAAAAAGGTTAGATCCTTGCATGAATGATTCTTCGCTAACTCTCCATGCCAATGAAAATGCAGGGAATACTCCGAATCTATTTTCAGCACCAAATCTTGAAGATCCATCTCTTCTTACTACTGCTGATACAATGTATTTGTCGTTGAAGTCATACTTTACTCTTCCGAATAATGAAGAGAAAGTAACACCAGATGTCGTAAATTCATTTACAACTCTTGAACCAACAGTTGAAAGTGTTACGAAATCAGGAGTTTGTGCGAAAGGATTAATACCTGAAGCACTAATACCTCTGAATGTTCCTGTGTTTAAAGCTTCTTGTCCAACCAAGATATCTAAGTCGCTATTGCCACCAACATTGATTGAATAGTTAGCTGTGTTTGTCCATGTCCAAGCAGTACCATTTCCTTCAAATCTTGAATATCCAAATGAACTGTTGTTCTCTTGGTTTTCATATGTTCTTCTTGAAAAATTAACTGAGCTTGAAGCACCATGTCTACCACCGAAGCTAGACTTTAATGTCAAGTTGTCAATTGGGCTGTACTTCAAATATACGTTTCCAAAAATTGCATTTTCGAATCCTCTATCGTTCTGACGTCCATCAAGTTCTGCAACCGGGTTAGCCGGGTTGTTGAATCCTGGAGCAGCTGTACCAGCGTATCCACCAAATTCATCAAATACAGGAATAATTGGAGACATTCTTGATGCTGCAAGGAATACGTTTTCATCATCTGATGAACCTGCTCCACCTGCATCACCTAAAAGAACTCTAGTTGATCTGTGTGTCATCTGAAGGTTTTGTCCAACACTAAGTCCTGGAAGGATATCAAATTCAGAATTTACTCTTGCGTGATATCTTGAGAACTTTTGGTGAAGAAGAATTCCTTCTTGATCTTGTACACCCAATCCAACATAGATTCTACCTCCATCCATTCCTCCGCTAAAGCCTAGGTTGTGACGGTGAAGAATTCCAGTTCTTGTAATTTCATCGTACCAGTCAGTACCAGCTTGGTTTGCTCGTACTACTTGGTAGATTGGTCCTGCGTTTGGATCGATGTTGTAATTTGCTTCTTCAGCATTTAAATCAACATTCCCATTCACTGCAGCATTACCTCCTACTAATAAGAAGTCAGGTAAAGAAGGTGTCCATGAGTCTCCAGTACCAGTTCCGTATTGAGGGTGGCTATACTCTATATCGCCAGCTTCAGTACCATTGGCAAGTGCACCATTTCTGATTGCATTTCTTGTCCATTCAGCCTGCTGCTGAGGATTAAGTACTCCATTTCCTTCACCTGGAGTCGTAGCTCCAATCATACCATTGTATGAAACTTTTAAAGGGCTATTTCCTTTTTTACCTTGCTTGGTTGTGTATACAATTACACCACCGGCAGCTCTTGCTCCATAGATAGAAGCAGAAGTAGCATCTTTAAGTACTGTTGTAGATTCGATGTCATCTGGCGCAAGGAAATCTGTTGAACCCACAGGTACACCATCAACGATGTATAATGGTTCGTTACCACCTAATGCACCAAATCCTCTTACTCTAACTTGACTTACAGTACCAGGCTGACCATTTGATACAACCGTTACACCAGGAACTCTTCCCTGTAATTGTTGCTCAACATTACCTGATGGCTGAACTTTAAGTGCTGCAGATTCAATGGTTGAAACAGATCCAGGAGTACTTCTACGAGTATCAACAGTGTAACCTGTTACGACCACTTCTTGAATAAGTGCTCCTTCAGCCAAAGATAAATTCATGACGTTTGATGCACCAACTACCATTTCTTGGGTAGTGTAACCTAAGTATGAAACTACCAAGACATCATTTTCATTTGCCATAATAGAGTACATACCGTCAATATCGGTAATAGCTCCATTGGTTGTTCCTTTAATAACAACGTTTGCTCCAATTAGAGCTTCATTGGTATCTCCTCCTGTTATTTTACCTGTAATCGCTTTCTGTCCAAAAGAGACAGCAGCAACTCCGAGTAATAATATCATGGAGAAACCAATTTTCTTCAATAGTTTTTTCATGTAATAAAAATTTGGTTTGAATGTTAATTTTCTACTTGATGTGAAATTTACACTAATATAATTTTTTCACTAAAACAATTAGGGGATTACAAGGCCTATTTGTTTAATTTTTTGAATGAATTTATCCTAATGCAGACATATAATCTCAAGTTGATTGTGCTTTCAAAATCTAATTCATGCTTAAAATAGGAAAAGAATGTGGTTTTTACGGTAATTATATTTGCCAAACCGAAAAAAGACTAAACTTCCAGTACAAATTTAAGCATTTGCGGAAGCGTGGAAAAAATGTTTAAAAAATTAAAGCACTCAGAATATTAAGAACATTTTGTAGGAATAAAAAATGAACTTTAAGTATAATATTTTTTAGCAGTTTTACATCTTAATAGCACCAACAATATCTGAAAATGGAAAATTGGTTGATAGAAAACGGCGGAAAAAGCAATTGATTTGTGAAATCTAACCATGAAATTTAAACATTAGGACTGGTGATAAAACTGGTGATATTAGGGGTATAATAAGTATTTTGTTTATTTGATCATCGATTCACCAACTACGTTTTGCCAAATGAATTTTCAACGATTGATACATATCTATTCACTATTCACTACCAACCACTCAAATCAGAATCGATGTCACTATTTAGACCCCTTTCCAATTTACTTCTAAAGAATGCTGGAGGACCACTGCATTCATTTATTGCTGAATCTAATGCTCTTTTGTCTCCGGAAATACTGATTTCTTTGTATGAATCAGAAAGGCTATTTCTGAATGATTGATCTGATTTAAAGCAATAACCTGTAATGTTCTCCGCATAAATATAAGTCGAACTCGATACCGTACCGGTGACCTTGGTTGTTGTGACTTTAGCAGTGACTGTTTCGTAAATAGGCGTGTAGATAATTTGTCCGCTGGTGTCTTGATGAGAGGATGTTCCTACTTTGATTTCTTTGGAATAACTGGTAGAGGAACTATGCGCATGTTCTACATAAGATATAGGTCCAAAGCTTGCCGAGATCACACAATCAGGCTCAAAGTCTGCTTCAGCTGGCAGCGGTCTGAAGAATAAACCTGTAGAGGGACGAAAGTTATGACTCACAAAAAATATTCTTCCTTCGTAAATACATTCTTGTTTTTTGTCATCGAGATTTTGAAAGAATCGGTCGCCGCCAAATGATATACATTCTTGAAACTCGAAATACGCTTCACGCGCATGATGTTTGGAAAGTTGATCATAATGAGTAGCTAGTAAGGCTTCTCCGTTTTGATAGAAATGGTCTACAATTTTAAAGTCCAGTTCTATTTTCTGATTACAAAGTTGGTCATATTTGTTTTGAAGTTGTCCGTCAACGAGTTCATTGGCGGCGGCGATATCCTTCAATGTTTTGAAATAATTATTTTGAGCTTTCACCCAATCTTTTGTACTAGGTGAATCTGTTAGGTGAGCATTGTATTGTAATTCGTTTTGAATAATATGATCGGTTGATTTTGTCAAGACGAAGAGATTTGTATTCAAGTCTTTGCCTGACTTTATTTTCTTTTGTGCGAGTTTAAAAGCTCTCTCTGACTCTCCTTTTTCAAGTAATTGTGAAGGAGTTGAGCAGGCTACACACAGAATGCTAATTGATAAGGTAATGCATGAGAAGGTATAGGAAGTTTTCATGATCATTGTTTTTGATAATTCCAAGGTAGATCAAGAAACCCAAGATGACGGTTATCAATGTGTTATTTAGTTCCTGTCTTTGGTTATCGTTCTGTTAAGTTTGTTAAGGAAATTTTAGAAATTCTTAAATTGATAACGAGAATTGTAACAAGGGATACAATGCTTTGGTCTTTTTTGAAAACAAATTCATTCAAACCAACAAAACAAAAAAGTGATTTTGTTGGTTTGTTTATCAAACAAAACGATATGAAACGAAGAGACTTCATTAAAGGATCAGCCATATTGGGCATGTCGGTTGCAAATAGTAGTTTGATCACTGCCAATTCTGGGATGTTTCACAGTAATACCCAAAGAAAAATATATCGTATTCTTAATTCGGATCGAGTGAATGTGGGAACATTGCCTGTGATGAGAGCCTTTGCTGGCGATCAAAATGATCATGTTTCTCCGTATGTTTTGTTTGATGAATTTGGTCCAGTTAATTTGAATCAGGGAGATGATCCACTCAGAGTCGATGCACATCCACATGCCGGCGTGACACCGACTACATATTTTCTAGAAGGTAATGGACATCACAAGGACAGTTTGAATTATGATTTTCAAATTGGCAAAGGTGATTTCATGATGTTTAATTCGGGTAAAGGAGCGATTCATATGGAAGAGTCCGGTGAGGGTCTTTACAAAGAAGGAGGCATTTATCATGGATTTCAGATTTGGCTGAATACCCCGTCGCAATATAAATTTATGGACCCTACCACCTTGGTGCATCGTATCAATGATATGGGTAAGATTGAAACAGAAGATTATTCTATCAATGTAGTTTTGGGCGAATTGGGGGATGCGAAGTCAAGTATTGAATTGTTGACACCTGCATTCTTCTATCACGTAAAAATGAAAGAAAATAGTCGATTGGATATTCCTACAGATCCGACACACAATGCTTTCATCTATCAGATCAAGGGCTCAATGGAACTAGAAGGAGCCAAGAAACTGAACACCAACCAAGTGGTGCTTTATCAACGAGGTGACAGCATCATCAATTTATATTCTGAGTGCGAATCTGAATGTTTGGTGCTGGGTGGTTTACCACTGGATGAGGTGGTTTATTCTTATGGACCTTTTGTTATGAATACCAAAGAGCAGATAAATCTGTGTATGCAAAATTATCGCAAAGGGCTGATGGGCAATCCGGAGTTGGTGAATATGTAGTTAATGAACAATCACTTTCTTGACATCTAGAAGTCGACCTTGATCGTAACATTCAGCCAAATACAATCCTTTGCTTTTTGAATCCAGTCGAATGAGGTTCACTCCAGGCTCAATTGTTTGCTTTAAAACAAGTACGCCCGTTAGGTCATAAATGAAAATATCCCATTTGCCTTGAGCATCAATATTGAAAATGCCATTGTTTGGGTTGGGGTATATGTTTAAATCTGTTAAGTCCAAGTCTTGGGTTGATACAATGGAACAATCAATCACCTGAGCTTGAAGGCTGACACTAACATTGGGGCAAGGAGCTTGTGCTTCTGTTGTTGTAAAAATGAATTCATATATGCCAGGATCTGCTCCTGTAAAATCGACAACCGTATCATCTATATTATTTCCATTGTCATCTTGCCACGCACCTTCTGCTTCAAGTATGAATTGACTAAGGTCTAGGGTTGTTGGAAAATTAGAGTTGTCGGAATTACATAAGGTATCAGGATTAATTATGATTGGTGTTGGTGAGGCAAAAATTGAAAATGGCTCAATGTTTATATCTGTGCAACCAGCTGGAGCCATATCGAGTTGATATCTTAAAGAGTAATCTCCTGCAATAAAGTTTTGGTCGATGATTAATATACCATCAACATCAGGCTGGATATCTGCTAAATCTCCTTCTGATCGTAGAATGGAAAATATACCGTCTACGGGTGTGTCGGGTGAAAGAAAATCAAAAAGATTCAGTATGGTTTCTTCTTCATTGCAATGGTTTCCAATTGGACTTACATTCAATTCTGGACAACCACACTCGATTACTTGAATAATTATTTCAAACTGCTCATTAGCGCAAGGCGAAAAAGCTTCAGCATAAACATTGATACTGTAGTTTCCTGGGTCAACTCCTTCAAAATTTAAAATGTCGAGTGGATTGCTCATATCACTGCTAGACCAAAAACTTCCTGTACTGTTGGTAATTATGGAGTCTAAAATTATACTTGAAGGTTGGGTTCCAGCAGAATTACATACTGTAAATTGATTTTCCAAAAGTGCCAAAGCTTCCGTTTGCTCTAAAAAGAAATTGGTTGATTCTCGACAATCTTCAAAGGTGGCGTAGAGTGTGTAAAGTCCACCTTGGGTTACTTCCACAATCCATGGTTCATCTAAATCTGTAGTGAACCTTTCGCCATCCGGATTGATCCATTCGTAATCTGTAAAATTATCGGGAGCAGAAAGTTCTCCATATTCACATATAGGGTCTCCGAAAATTTCTAAAGGAATGTGCGATTCATTGGCCAAGCTTAATACCGTATTGTTTCCAGCTGCATCACTTACTGAAATGGTAATCAATCCTTCGTTTTCTAAATCAGAATATGAAATTATTTCTTCGGCATCGAGTGTTCCTTGGTCCTGTAAGTTGAACCCACCTATGGTAAAATTATAGGGTGGGATACCACCACAAACTGAAAATTCTAACTCGCCGTTACAAAGATTTGAACTGATAAAAGTTTGATCATCACAGACGAGGCAAATATCACCGAAAGTAATATCGTAGTTAATGTTGTCAATCTCTGTACAAATAGATCCGTCGGTATTTTCAAAAGCTATTTCAAGCGGAACAAAACTAGAGTTGATTTGAAAATCTGCGCAATTTCCTGGATTTCCAATTGCTTCAAAATGTAGCGTATAGATTGATACATTGGAGTCAAGTGTTTGTCCTACTCCATTTCCATTTGTCCATAAAAGGCCCACATAACCTTGGTCTAGTACACTTGGTGTTGGGTTGATGTTGACCAAACCAATAAGTGGGGAGCCTGTGTTATCGATAGATAAAAACTTTAATACAGTAGGGTCAAAATTGATGGTATATTGAAAAGAAAGTACTTCTTCAAAGTTGTCTACCATACATGTAACGGCAAATGTATCGCCTTCTACAATGTCAGTATCTGGAGCTTCAAAATACCAGGACAGGTTGTCAGCAAAACCTATATCTTCAGCACAATCTTGGCTACTTAAAGTTGTATTGAGCATAATGAATGCAATGAGAATAGCCAATCGTGTTACAATATTCATAGGAAGTTATTTGCTTGATTTGTTTTGATATAATTAATAACGTGAATTTGGCTATCAAGGCTTCTCGTACTTCTTAAAAAATTCGTCCATGCCTGGCTGGTTGATCTGAAAGCCTTCTGCTTCTTTGGCTTCGTCGGTCAGTTTTTTTACATCTTCCAATAATTGCTTGGCGTCATAGATGACTCCATCTTTGATGGTGTATTTTACTCCTCCCACTCTCACGATCTCATTGTCTTCGGTCAATTTGATTGCACCGGTTCCGTACAATGACTTTAGGTTTTCGATTGGGTTTACATCTAGTAAGATCATGTCCGCTTTCTTGCCTACTTCTACACTACCAATTTCATCCTCAAGCCCAAGTGCTTCTGCTGCATTATAGGTGGCCGATTGAATCACTTCCAATGGATGGAAGCCTGCTTCTCTTAATAATTCTAATTCGCGGATGTAGCCAAAGCCATACAATTGGAAAATAAAACCGGAATCCGAACCAGCCGTTACTCTTCCACCTCTATTCTTGTATTCATTGACGAATGTCATCCATAGCTTGTAGTTGTCTCTCCAGTCCACCTCTTCTTCAGTGCCCCAATAGTGCCAGTAGGAACCATGTGAAATTTTACTAGGCATGTAAAATCTCCACAGACTTGGAAGCGTGTATAGTTCATGCCACTCAGCCCGTCTTGCTCTGTGGAGATCTCTACTCGCTTCATAGATATTGAAAGTAGGATTGAGGGTAAAGTCAGCGGCGATCAGATCGTCCATCACTTTGTTCCAGTGATCGGAGTAGGGTGCTGCTGCTTGTTTCCATAATCTACCGGCTTCACCAAACCGATGTTGTTCATTTTGGTAGTTGTAGTCAACAGGGTAGTCTTGGATTCTTTTGTTTTCAAACAATGCTTCAGGCAAGCCATACCAATGTTCCATGGAAGTCAATCCTGCTTCCGCTGAATTCACTACGTTCCATCTTGCAACTTCTAGTTGTGCATGATGACATGCAGACTTTAATCCAAGTCTTTTGTTTTCTCTCAGGGCTGCATCAAATATTTTTGGCGCAAGCCCAAAAAACTTGATTCCATCTGCTCCATTTTTTGCGTTTTGTTGGACCCATGAGATTGCTTGCTCTGGTGTGCTGATAGGTTCTTTGCTACCTTGTCCAAAAACGGTGTAAGCCAAAATCCTCGGAGCGGTAATTTTATTTTCTTCACTTAGCTTTTTGTGTTTCAATACCCAATCCAATCCATTGCCACAGGAAGGTTCTCTTATCGTTGTAATTCCGTGCGCCATCCATAGTTTAAATACATACTCCGCATCTGCTCCTTGTGATTTTCCACCTATGTGTCCATGCATATCAATCAATCCAGGAAGCATGTACATACCTTCTGCATTGACTTCTTTTCCTCCTTCTTTGAGTTCTGGTCTTCGTTCGGGGTTGATGTCAACACCAGGGTAGCCGACGACTTTGATGTTTTTAATGATGTTGTTTTCTACGACAACATCTACAGGTCCGACTGGAGGAGCACCGGCGCCATTGATTAAGGTAACGCCTCTTATAATCAATTGATTGAATGGGCCTTCGCCTTCTGAAACGACTGGGGCTTCTTTAACTTGAGCGTTTAGGTTGATAAACAATAGGAAAAATGTAAAACTAAGTAGGGATTTCATGTGTTGGTATTTGGAACTAAGATAAACTATCTTTAAGCTATGAAGAAAATATTCATTTTTTTATTTGTTTTGTTAAACACAGCGATGATGGCCCAGAGTAATACTAAGATTATATATGTTGGAGATCCTATGTGTTCATGGTGTTATGGTATTGCACCAGAGTATAGTAGACTAATTGATAGATTTGATGGCGATTTAGAGTTTGAGTTGGTAATGGGTGGATTGAGGCCATATAATACTCAGACGATGCCGGAGTTGAAAGATTTTTTAACGGAGCATTGGCATGAAGTAAATGAAAGGAGTGGACAGGAATTTAGCTATGGAATTTTGGATGATGCTAGTATAACCTATGATACAGAGCCGCCATCTAGAGCAACAGTTGTTGTAAGGCAATTGAGCCCGGAAAAAGAAATAGAGTTTTTTAAGAAGGCACAAACATTGTTTTATAAAGAAAATAAAAACATGCACTTGGCAGAGAGTTATTATGAGCTGTTGGACGATATGAATATTGACAAGGAAGCTTTTACCACTGCATTCAATTCTGATGAGATGAAGCGTAAAATCAAAGATGATTTTAGTAGAGCGAGTGCATTGAATGTCAATAGTTTTCCTACGATAATTCTTGAGCATGAAGGCAAGTATCATGCAATCGCAAGAGGGTATTCCACAGCTGATAAGATGATTAAAAGGATAGAGAATATTGTCAAATAAAAAACCCTGACATTCATGAAACAAAATGCCAGGGCTATCAACTTATAACTGAAAATGTAGTTCCTTATCTAGGGATGATGTTTACTCCAAAGTTGATTGGTGTTACATCAGGTCCATTGTTTTCTTGAAACAATCCATCAAGTCCGTATTGCACATAGAAGTTAAGTGGTCCATATCCTACTCTTCCTTCAATCATACCGTAACTTTTATTAAGGTTGAAATCGTCTTTTACTTGCTTTTTCTCTTTGTCATCAAATTTTAATCTGTAGTTGCTGTTCAGCAAAAGATTATGTACATATCCAAAAGCGATGTTGAATGATTTAGATGCTTTTGATGGATTGGTGTTTATTTCAATCATGGCAGGAATCATTAAATAGTTTCCATACAATCTGTGCTTAGAAACATCTTTGCCAACATCTGTAACTGCATCTTGGAATGTGCTTTGATCAGCGATAAGTTCAAAGTCGTTTTCAAAATTGTAGTGTACAAGGTTCAATCTCACTCCTGATGATACTCCTAAGTATTGAGGCTTGTTTTTGCCATTTAATCCTAATTTGAAATCTACCAAGTGGATGCCGATGTTGATTGATCGCCCAAGTCTTTGGTCAAGAAAATCCAATTCGTCTGGCATGTTCAAACTTCCTTCATATAGATAAGAACTTACTCCTAGGTCTAATCTTCCAAATCTTAACTTGGTTCTCTTTCCATTTGAGTCATAATCATCGTCGTCGTGATCATGGTTGTGGTCGTGATCGTGGTCATGGTCATGGTCATGGTCATGGTCATCATCTCCAAAGTTGATTTCGATGTTCTTTTTTTCTTTTGCTGGCTCATCTTGAGCGACTAGTTGAAAGCTTGTAAAGCTTAAGATTGCTATTAATAATGCTGTGAATTTCATATTGCGTGGTTTAATTTTTTATTTAACTAAAGATTCAGGTATAAATGCATTTAATATTTTTCTACTTGTGTTTATGTTTACATTGGATTCTATGGCTAGACTTTCTTTAAGATTGAAATCTTCGAATGCCTCAGGAGTTACCATTTCCATCCAGTTGCTTTTTTCTCCCAATTGTTCAAGGAGACTTTTTGATTTTGGTGCTGTACTTGCTATCTGTCCATCAATCATTTCAAATTGTCTTTCTTGATCAAATGATTTTAATGGTATTGTTTCAAGTGAAGCAACCGCACTCATTAATTCAACTGGTTTTATTTCTGTCGTTGTTTCCTGTGAGTTGAGAATTGGATTTATGTTACTTATCTCTTTTTTCTTTGGTTGTTCGTTGGAAGCAAAAAACGGTGTTGATTTCTTTATTTCTTGTTTTTTTGTTGATTTCTGCGGATTCTTTTTTACTTCTTTCTTAATTGGAGTAACAATTTTTTCCTCAACTATTTCTTTGATTTCTATCTCTTCCTTGTGTTTAGTTGTTTTTTCTTGTGCAAACTGTTGTATAATTTCTTGCGGTTGCACTTTTATTTCTTCTTGTTCGGTCTTGTTTGGTATTAAGAAATACGCTCCGATCAAAAGGAATGGAATCAAGGCAAGTATTAAATAAGGGGTATAATTGTTTGTTTTCTTTAATGATTTTTTATCCGTAAATATTTCATTCGATTCTTCAAGTATTGGTGCAGAGATGTAGTCCTTAATTTCTTCATATACATCGGCATTCTTTTCAAGGAAAAGATCAAAATCTTTTTTCAGCTCGACCGACAAAGTCCCTTCGATATAGTCGATCACAAAGTTCTCGTAGTTTAGCTTATTAATTTTCATATTTCCTATCTAAAATGTTGTTGTCAATGGATGTTACTGCTATTTTCATTTTCTTTCTAGCTCTGAAAAGATTCACCTTCACTTGATTCAAATTTATTTCCAAAATCTCTGCGATCTCTTCATAACTATATCCGTCCCAATCTCTCAGCATGATGATCTGTTTCTGTTTGTCTTCCAGTAACTCAAACGCTTGATCTATAATCTCTTTTTCTTCGTTGTAAACTCTGTCTTTTCCTACTTGCTCTGGCATCACTTCCATATGTGTGATCCTTTTCATTTTTCTCTTATCGTCGACCATTTTGTTAAACAATACCCTGTATAGAAATGGTTTTGCATAATCCATGGTCACCTTGTCTCGACTATTCCATAATTTCAAGAATGCCTCTTGAACCAGATCTTTTGCTGACTCTGTATCAGTGGTTAATTTCAAGGCATATCTAAATAACCTATCTGAAACCTCCTTTACAATTGTATTATAATCTGCTGTTTTCAATTAAGTCGTTGTTCGTTGTTTTGTACTGATATCACGATTGGGACACAATAAAGTTACAAGCAATTGAAAATTATTTTCTTTTTTCTTGAAACGCCTTGTTTTATTAGCCTTTCGGCAAATATTTATTTTGTGTTTGGATAACATTTATTGGCCATTTTATAATTTCTTATCTTGAAGACATGTATTTATTAGGTTATGATCTAGGTAGTTCGTCGGTAAAAGCGAGCTTGGTTGACAGTATTACTGGTGCAACTATATTAAGTGTACAGTATCCTGAAACAGAGATGAAGATGATTTCTCATCAAGAAGGATGGGCGGAGCAAGAGCCAGAAACATGGTGGCAGCACATACTACGCGCCACCCAAATGCTAATTTCTAAATCTAGCATTGATCCGAAAGAAATCAAATCCATCGGTATTGCCTACCAGATGCACGGCCTTGTACTGGTAGATAAGGACCAAAAAGTATTGAGACCTTCCATTATATGGTGCGACAGTCGGGCTGTTGAAATAGGCAATAAAGCATTAGCTAATATTGGACAAGTGAAATGCTTGTCTCATCTATTAAATTCCCCAGGAAATTTCACTGCTTCTAAATTGAAATGGGTAAAAGACAATGAGCCTGAAATCTACAGTAGAATTCATAAGCTTATGTTGCCCGGTGATTTTATCGCTATGAAATTATCAGGTGTTATTAATACCACCATTTCTGGATTATCAGAAGGCATCATGTGGGATTTTAAAAAGGGGTCTATCGCTGATTTGGTGTTTGACGAATATGGGATTGATCAATCCTTGGTTCCTGATATTGTTGATGGATTTTCTATTCAATCAACTTTGTCTCATGAGGCAGCTGGACTTACTGGACTTGCAGTAGGAACACCCATCAGCTATCGTGCAGGCGATCAACCCAACAATGCCCTTTCTCTGGGAGTAATAGAGCCTGGTGAAGTTGCAGCCACAGGGGGAACATCAGGTGTTGTTTATGGTGTGGTGGATCAAGCCAAATATGATATGGAATCTCGTATCAATGGATTTGCTCACGTCAATCATAGCTTGGATAATACTAGAATTGGTTTGTTGCTGTGTATCAATGGAGCAGGCATACAATATGCTTGGGCGCGCAAACAAATGAACAACGTACAATTGTCTTACAACGAAATGGAAACCTTGGCTGATACGGTACCTATCGGATCGGATGGTTTGCGGATCATTCCATTTGGCAATGGAGCAGAAAGGGTATTGTGCAATCTATCGACAGGATCTCAGATCAACAATCTTCAGTTTAACAGACATGAGCAAAAGCATATTTTTCGTGCGTCTTTGGAAGGCATAGCGTTTTCATTTGTTTACGGATTTGAAGTATTGAAAGCTTTGGGGCTGGATCCAAGTGTCATTAGGGTAGGTAATGATAATTTGTTTCAGTCAGAGATATTTTCAAATACTGTCTCTACCTTGCTCGATACCAACATTGAACTTATTGATACCAATGGTGCTGCTGGTGCAGCAAAAGCAAGTGGAGTGGCAGTAGGCATTTATAAAGATATCAAAGAAGCATTTGCCAGATTGGTTACAGAGAAGATCTATCGACCAGCAAGTGACAAAGAAGAATATATCGCTGCTTATACATTGTGGAAGCAGGACTTAATACAATTAATTGAACAAAAGAAAAGAACAAGTGATGCTTGAAAAGAAAAAACTGAATTGGGGTATTTTGGGTCCTGGTAAAATCTCTAAAAAATTTGCGCAGGATGTTAATTTGGTGGACAATGCGGTATTGTATGCAGTTGGTTCTCGATCGGAAGAGCGTGCTAAAAAATTTGCGCAAGCGTATCATGTCGAAAAAGCCTATGGGAGTTATGAAGACTTACTAAACGATCCGGATGTTGACATCATATATATAGGAACGCCTCACAATTCGCACAAGCAATATGCCATCGCCGCGATGAATGCTGGAAAACATGTGCTGTGTGAAAAGCCATTGGGTTTAAACCTGGACGAAGTAAAAGAAATGATTGATGCTTCCAAATCCAATCAAGTGTTTTTGATGGAAGCACTCTGGTCTCGATTCAATCCAACAATTGTGGAAGTATTGGGGAAGTTAAAAGAAGGTGTTATAGGCGAGGTGAATTATGTCAATGTGGATTTTAGTGTTTATAGAGATTTTCCTGTAGAAGGAAGAATGTTGAATATGGATTTGGCAGGAGGATCATTGTTGGATATGGGGATTTATCCTGTGTTTTTGGCCTACCTTGTTTTTGGTTATCCAGAACAGATTCTTGCTGCTTCTAGATTTCATGAAACGGGAGCAGATATGCAGACAGCGGCTATCTTAAAATACAAGCATGGTATAGCCAATTTATTAAGTGGTTTTAGTTCACAATCCGATATGGTAGCTAAAATTCATGGAACCCAAGGACGGATATTGTTAAATAGGCGATGGCACCAAGCCGATGGATATAAAATTGTCAATGACCAAGATGAGACAAGCTTCCAACTGCCTATAAAAGGAATAGGATATACATATGAGATCGAAGAGTGTATAGATTGTATTTCCCGCGGATTGATTGAAAGCCCAAAATGGTCGCACCAAAATAGTGTAGACTTGATCAAGATTATGGATGAAATCCGAAAGCAGGTTGGTCTTAAATATCCTTCAGAAGGATAGCCAAGAAAAGTATTTAGAAAATTTAGCTCAAGTTTCCTACAATTAATTTACCATGGTATTCTTTGCCATTCAATGCTGCGTGAAGTCTTGCGATGTTTGAATCGGTTACTTTTCCAGCTGCGATGACTGTGATGTTGTCTCCACAGAGTTTGATCATTTTCTTTAGGTTGTCAATGCCTTTCTCTGCTGTAGACTTCAATCCTGAGCTCAAGATGAATTTTACTTGTGGAATTTTTTTTAGTTGAGAAATTGCTGATTCAAAATCACTGAGTTCATCGATGGCCTTGTGGAAGGTGATGGGCATATCTGCCACATTTGCCGAAAGGCTTAACATGCCATCCATATCAACTTGATGGTCCTGTGTGAGTAAACCAGTTACGACTTCAGGAATGCCAAGCTGTTTGCACATGTTAATATCAGAAATCATGGTTTCAATCTCTGTTGCAGAATAGATAAAGTTTCCGCCTCGGGGTCTGATCATTACTTTTATCGGAATAGAAAGATGTTTAAGACAATCTTCTATGAGTTGTTGGGAAGGGGTTGTGCCTCCTACATCGAGACGCGCGCACAATTCGATTCTATTGGCGCCATTTTTTTCTGCTTGGATGGCTTGTTGTAAGTCACCTACACAAGCTTCTTTTATGATATCCATTATTCAGGCCTGTACGCTAAAAATTTCATTTGAATTCTGCCATCGAATGACTGTGGAATGAAGCTTCGGAAATTGATTCTAAATTCTAAATCAACAGTTTCTTCCAAAAGAAGATCCTTGAGGTCAAGAATGGTCGGGATCATTTCAATTTCATTTTTGGTTGCAAGCGGGATAAAGTCATTGAAGATATAAAATGCTTCACTACGAATGGTATGATCTTCCTTTTCTACTAGATGAACTCCGACATCCTCTATAAAATCAAGATTGAGACCAGAGAATCTTGAATTGACCGTACTGACTGCTCCTCGTATACTTCCGATATCGTCTGGACCAAGGTTCTGAGCGGATAGCAGGCTTGCTGCAAAAGTGGGTACATCCTCGATGATAAAAAAATGGGTTTCCAAGGTATTTAGGCCTGGAGGAATATCAATATCAAAAAACATATCCATTTCAAAGATGGGTGTTTGATTTTTGTCGCATGCGCCAAAACTTACAGCAATCAAAAGAAAGGATAATATTTTTAGTCTGATCTTCATATTCTAGAAACGAAGCTATTGCATATTTGATTATAAAAAAAGTGATAGAGTTGATTTTTATGCGTGTTGTAGGACAGTTTTTGTGAGTTTCGCTAGATTTTAGGCAAAAGAAACTTAAATCAAAAAATGAAAAAAACATATATTTAGTCAGAAAACAAATCAAATGGGAGAACAGAAAGTATCACTGGTAGAAGATGGCCAACAAATGAATAAATTTATTAGGTCATTGTTGAATGATGTGAAGGCACTTGAATATATGCTTGAAAATGACTGGTTCAATAAAGATGTCATGCATATTGGGGCTGAACAAGAAATGGCTTTGGTTGATTTAAAGAATTATAAGCCCATGCCGATTGCGATTGAGGCGATGGATAAAATGACCGAATACGAGTGGCTAGAAACGGAATTGGCTAAGTTTAATCTGGAAATTTGTCTGACTCCGCAAAAATTTAGTGATGACTGCTTTACCAAAATGCATAAGGAAATAAGCACTCGCCTAGATATCATTTCTGAGAACTTACAGTCTTTTGACGCAGATATTTTGTTAACAGGGATACTTCCGACTTTGCGTAAGCGAAATCTAGAAATGGATAACTTAACCCCGAAGAAAAGATATTTTGCGTTGATGGAGGGGATTAATAGACAATTGATTGGTAGTGCTTATGAATTGCGTCTAGAAGGTATCGATGAATTGATGTTGAAACATGATAGTCCTTTGCTTGAAGCGGTAAATACTAGTTTTCAGGTGCATCTTCAGGTGACTGCAGATGAGTTTGTCAAAATGTACAATATATCTCAAGCCATAACGGCTCCTGTAATGGCAATTGCTGCTAATTCACCTATTGTTTTTGGGAAGCGATTGTGGCATGAATCAAGGATTGCGATGTTTCAACAAGCCATTGATACTAGAACCACACACAATCATATGCGTGAACGAAGTCCTCGCGTAAGCTTTGGTAAGAAATGGCTTGAAAAATCAATTCTAGAGATTTATAAAGAAGATATCTCTCGATTTAGAGTGTTGATCAGTTCGGATGTTTCGGAAGATTCATTAAGTATGATAAAGGAAGGGATAACACCTAGTTTGCGAGCACTTCAAGTGCATAACTCAACGGTGTACCGCTGGAATAGACCTTGTTATGGTATTAGCCCAAATGGCAAGCCACATTTGCGTATTGAAAACAGAGTGATACCATCTGGACCTACTGTACTAGATGAAATGGCAAATGCTGCTCTGTGGTTAGGGGCCATGAAAGGAATGAATAAGCGGGTTGATGATGTTACCACGCGATTGGGATTTGAAGATGCGAGAGATAACTTTACCAAGGCGGCAAAATTTGGGATCGATTCTAAGTTTACTTGGTTTGACGACAAGAAGATTACGGCGTGTGATCTTGTACTTGAAGAAATTATTCCGATGGCCATAGAAGGTTTGCAAGAAATGAATGTTGATCAAGCTGATATTGATAAATATATGGGCGTGATCAAGGAGCGTGCTGAGAAACATATGAATGGCGCAAGATGGCAACTCCGTTCCTTTACAAAACTAAAAGGGGAGACAACACAGGCAGAAGCATTGACAATCCTAGCGCAGTCTATTCATGTAAACCAAAAATCGCAAATACCGGGTCACCTATGGGAGCTGCCTGAAATTAAAAACACAGATCATTTTCATCCGCAAGATCTTAAGGTTACTGAATTTATGCAGACTGATTTCCAAACTGTGATGAAAGGTGATATCGTTGAGTTTGTTGCCGAGTTGATGAATTGGAGAGATGTAAAGTTTACGCCTGTCGAGGATTCTAAGGCAAAGCTTGTTGGCTTGGTGGCAAGTGATTTGTTGATCAAGCATTATGCCAATAAGACTGATGAAAAGACTTTCCACACTGTAGAGGAAATTATGATCAAAGATCCAATTTGTATTGGACCTGAGGCAAGTATACAAGAGGCAATGAATCTGATGAATGAAAACAAAGTAGATTGTCTCCCGGTTGTTAAGAATGATGAACTGATAGGGATGATAACAGAAAAAGATTTTCTAGGAATTTCTCATCGTCTGCTAAAAAGGAATGCTGGATAATTTTTTAAAAATGAGATATAAAAAAAGGCTTTCCACACGATGATGGAAAGCCTTCTTTTTTTCTTAAGATTGGATTTATAATTTAACTACTTTAATCAATTGATTTAAGTCGTGATCAATAAATCTAATGAAGTAATTTCCACTTGGGTAATCAAGTAGAGATACTTTTGTTTTATAAATACCGCTATAGTTTGCCATTCTTCTTGATTGTACCAATCTACCGTTTGCATCGTGAATATTGAAATGCAAGAACACTTCATTGCTTTGGTAATTTTCTATTGTTAAATCAAAGAATCCTTCATTTGGATTAGGAATAGATTTGATAATTACCTCATTGGCTAAATCATCAGCAGTAGATGAAATCATATCAACAGTTACTTCAATGATTTCTGTACATAATCCATCTGCCGAAGTGATAGAAATAAGGTAAACGTCTGCTTCAAGATTGTCAAAAAGATTTGATTCTTGAGAAGTCTGACCGCCATCCAAACTATAAGAGAATGGTGCTACACCTCCAGATGGGAAAACCATAATAGATCCCAATGTTCCATCAGCTCCAACATCTTGAACTTCTACTTCTGCAACTATTGCACATTCAACATCAGAAGTACAGAAGTTGGTTGTTTCTGAAGATCCAAATTCTCCTGTAGAGGTAAAAATTGGCACTCCATCCGCATTGAAAATTCCATAATTTCCTTCTCCATATGCACAACAGATTCCGTCTCCGTATGCATCTGAGAATACCAACGTGTAGCATTGTGCTGGGTCAAGACAAATTTCTTCACTAAACAAAGTGAAATCTTCTGTATAACCACCACCAGAAGCTATTGGTTCAGTACCTCCTTCTTCAAATAATTCCCATGAAGATTCACCTGCAAAATCATCTGTAAGAATTTGTAATGTTACCAACCCTTCAGTACCGACATTGTTTATTGAGTAACTAACCGTATTGTCATCAGGAAGTAAATCTTCTCCTCCTCCATGACTAAGTATGATTTCATATTCGTTTTGTCCGTCTGGAATTCCTGATAATAAGAAATCAAAGGATTCTGACTCACCAAATGCAAGGTTTCCAGTCCATTCTTCCGTATCGACCAACATTCCATTAAGGAAAAAATCAATGGTTGCATCGGTAAGTATAACACCACCTTGATTTCCAATTGTGATGTTTATCAAGTTTGCACTACTACAGGCAGCAGATGCACCTTGTATAGCAAGACTTGCATCAAAGGTTGTTCTTTGTGTCACTATCTTTGTTGCTGTATCATTGATTGGATTTAAATCTTCTTCAAAATTAACAGTTGCAGAAAGGTTATAGTCTCCTATCTGACTCATATCAATTGTACCAGCAAAGATATGGGTTCTTGACTGTCCTGATTCCAAAGGATCTGAAATAGTTATTGATTCGATTTCTGTTCCATCAAGGCTTAAGGAAATAACATAAGTATCGGCTGTATTCAATCCTGCATTGAACACTTCTACTTCAACACTTTCAGTAGCCGTTAAATCAAAACTTGAATTGGGGTTGATGATAGAAGTCATTGCCAAATCAAAGGTATCTTGAGCAAGCTCAAACGAAACAAGTCTGGTTCTTGAAGTTCCATTTGTTGCATATTCAGAAGTAAACCAAAAAGTAGATTCATCTACTGGGTCCACCGCAATGTGTGAATAGTCAGCAAATCTTCCGCCTGTATTAAGTGTTGATGTTCCTTCTATTACTGAAACTTCAGGTACTGTCATCAAGCCCAACGGATCTGAAGCAAATCTACCAGTATATCTTATTCCGGCGAATACATCTTCGCTAGATACATTATAAGCAAGCCCAATATTTCCTTTTCTGTCTATTGCTATATTTGACATATATCTGTTGACCTCATCTGGGGCATAAGAACCTTCTTGGTATAAACTCCAATCTTCAGTTCCCGATTTTCTTAATTCGATCCATCTTACACCTGCATGGTCTTCGCCATCGGTTACGTCTGTTACAAATGAAAGGACAATTGCTTCATGAGTTCCAAAATTTCTATATTGCGGAGCATGCATGATTACTTCTGGTATTCCATCTAGTCCAGCACCATTCGGTTGTGGAATGCAAGCAAACCCTGGTCCTAAGGCTGCACAAGGGAAACCATCATATGGTGCGGTGTTTATGAGCAAAGATTCTGCGGTTGTTGCTGATTCGTCGTCGTAGTTGATGTCAAATCTAAACATTTCAATAGCATCATTGTCAACTTCTCCCCATGATGAGTCATTCAACTTTACAACAATAGGTCTGTTGTCCTCAGGCCTTGTTTGTCCTTCCCAATCAATTGGTGTTGAAACAATAAATCCTTGTTCAGAACCACTTGTACCTGGAATTTCTACTTGCTGCATTCTTGCATCTGCTCCGATAAGTAAGGAGTCTCTTTCAATGAAATATTGTGTTAATGTACCTGCTCCATTTTCATTACTTGTTACGACAAGGTGGTTTGGCCAGATACCATATTTTGGATAATCAGGGAAAGTTGGTGTAGAGAAAGTATATGCGAAATAACTTCCTAGAGGATCTGACGTTTCCGAGATAGCAATCAAAAGATTGGCAGGTCCCGTAAATTCTGTAAGCACCCATCTACTTGCTTCTTGGTCAAAAAGAATAATAGGATCACCTTCTGAGCTTGCTCCGATTTCTTGCCATAGAGTATTCATATTAAACTGAGTTATTGGATTTCCTTCTTTATCCCATACACCTACTCTCGTTACATTTACTGCTTGAAGAACATAATCTATTCCTACTGAAAGTGTTGGATCATGTGGGGATCCTCCGCTTGCAAGTCCGTCAATGTTTATTATTGGATCTGAAATAGATCTACTTTTTGAGTGTTCTGATTGCCATACTTTATCTACACCTAAGTGTTCTAGTTCTGGTTTGATAACAGCGTGTTTTGTACCTCTGTTTTTAAAATTGTCTGGTACCTTTTTATCTTTTCGAAATTTGTCTTTCTTTTCTGGAGAAGTAGCCTCCTTTGCGATAAGATCTTTAAGTGGTTTGGTTTTTCCTAGAAAAACGACTTTAGAAGAACTTACTTTAATATTTTCAACTTGCTTTTGTCCGAACAAAAATCCTGTTGCAAAAATTAAAGAAATGGTTAATAGAATTTGTTTCATTTGTATAATTTAATTAAGTGAAGTTTTTTAATTACTGTTTAATAGGTTTCGTTTTTGTTGATTTGCCTGCAGGCATATTTTGTGCCGGTTCAACTAAAGAAGGCGCAATCATGGCAGACTTTACATATTCTTTTGTTCGTAATACTTTTAAGAATTCATCTGCACTTTGACCGTCTAGTGTAACGTTGAAAATGTATTGATTCAGCGTTCTGTTTGACGGTTTGATATCGGTTATTTTGAATTGGCTCAATTCCTTCTGAATACGTTTTGCGTTGACCCCATCTTGAAGTTCTGCCAAAATGCTCACTTCTAAGGTTGTTGGATCATTCATTTCTTTTTTTGACTTACAGCTCATTACTAAAAGGAAACTAGTCAAGAGAAGAATTAATGTGATGCTTATATTTATTTTCATGTTACTGTTTGATGATTTTTGTAAGTTGACTGATGTTCTTGTCTACCAATCTTATGTAGTAAACACCATCAGGGTAATCCAATAAAGAAATTTGTGTTGTGAAAATGTCATTGTATTTGGCCATTTTTCTTTCTTGTACAATTCTTCCATTAGAATTTAAAACTTGGAACAGAAGTCTCTGTTCTGCAGGATCTGTTCCTTCAATGTCAATATTAAATACACCTTCGGTAGGATTTGGTCTTACAGAAATTTTTAGTTCACCTTCATTTATGTTTTGTGTTGAGGTTGTAAGTGATATTTCTACAAAATCTTCAAACCTGCAGAAACCATCACTGTCAAGTACAACAATGTTGTATTCTCCTGGTTCAAGGTCTTCAAAAAGATTTTCTTCTTGGAAAGTTTCACCACCATCAATACTATACGTGTATGGACCTACACCTCCAGTTGCAGTTATCAATACGCTTCCCAAATTGTTATCAAATCCATAGCCAATATTATAATCGGCTATCAAGCTGCATTCTAAATTGCCAGGGCAGAAACTATTTACGTCTTCTGATGCAAAGAAAATATTTCCATTAAAAATAATTTCTTCATTACCATTGGCAAGGTTGTAAAGTCCGGCTCCATTGTCACAACAGATTCCATCTCCACCTGCATCAAACATGGTGAATATATAACATCTATTTGGGTCAAGGCAGAAGGTGTCTTGTTGTAGTTCACCTGCTTGAGTATAAGGTCCTCCAACTTCTACAACTTCACCAGTTTCTTGATCTATTATTTCCCAGGTGGATTCTTCGGGAGAATTGTCAGGGAAAATTGAAAGGATCAATTCTACTCCCAAGAAGTCATCCCCAAATGTGAAGGCATCGGTGTTGTCGTCCGGTGTAAATTCTTCTGTAGTTTGGGTGTTGATAAATCTTGCTTCGATTGTATTGTTTTCTAAGGCTACTTGACGTAGGTCGTATTCCACAGTTCTTGAATCTAATAATTCAAGATCTTGAAACCAAGAAATGGTGTCAATAATCTCACCGTTAAACGTGATTTCAATTTCACCTTGCTCAATTTCAATGGCTCCATTGTTGGTAACTTCAAATTCAAATATTTTAGAAATACCACAATCTGAAAACATAGGCAAAATGTTTAGTTGTGCATCAAAATCAGCGAAGTGAAATAATTGCACTTCTGTAGTGTCATTTGACCTGATAGGATCGTCTATAAAATTGACATAAGTTGTGATGTTGTATTCTCCACGTGCGGATAAATCTGCAGTCACATTGAAGGCTGTTATGACGGTGTCTTTACTTTCTATAGGTTCATTGACAATAATACTTTCCTGAAGTACTCCTTCTAGCATATATCCAACTTCGTAGCTATTGACCGTTGTCTTACCTTGGTTAATGACAGCAACGTCTATTGTTTCGGATTCTGTAAAACCAACACCAGATTCAAGATTAGCAAGTCCATTCATTTGTAAGTCTATACTATCTCTGGTAAGTCTGTAAGAAACAATTCTTGTTTGGCCACGACCAAAACCAGCATATTCTGAAGTAAACCACATGGTCAATTCATCACTTGGATCCACTGATAAGTGACTGTAATCTCCGTATCTATTTAGCGTTTCAAGGGCTGCTAAGCCATCGGCAATTTTATATTCTGGTACCGTCATTTCTCCCAATGGGTCATCGGCACATCTTCCGGTCATAGCCAAGCCAACAAATTGGTCTTCACTTGTTGTGCTATAAGCAATGGAGATACAACCCATTCTATCAATTGCAATAGACGGAAGGAATCGGTGCACATTATCGTCAGGCGCATAGGTGCCTTCTTGGTACAAAGTCCATTGGTTTTCTTCCGGTAGATTTCTTAGTTCCATCCATCTGATTCCCGATAAGTTTTGTCCATCGGTTACATCGGTAATGAAAGCCAATACAACGGATTCGTGTGTGCCAAAATTTCTATATTGAACGGTGTTCATGATGGTTTCAGGGATGGCAGCAACATTGATTCCATTCAATTGCGGAAGGCAATCAAAAGTGGCACCTGTTCCAGTACATGGATAACCGTCATAGGCCGACGTAGGTATGAAATCAACTTCAAAGGATGTATTGCTTGGGTTATCGTAATCGATGTCAAAGAAATATACGTTGAGCCCATCTTGGTTGGATTGTCCCCAAGAAGAATCATTCAATCTTAAGATCATTGGTCGAGGATCGTTTGGTAAAACCTTTCCTTCGTAGTCGACAGGTACAGTGATAAGTATCGGAGATTCAATTTGTGGATTGGGAACACCTTGAAGTGATGCTCTTTGCATTCGTACTTCTTCATCTCCTCTCATCAAAGCATGTCTATCAATAAAGTATTGGTGGAGTTGACTTGGTCCTAGTTCGTTGGTTGTTACAACAAAGTGATCATTCCAGATTCCATATTTTGGATAGTCAGGAAAATTAGGTGCTATAAATTCGTAAGCATTGTAACTTCCTAGTGGATCCGAAGTTTCTGATACTGCAATCAGTAGGCTAAGGGGTCTGGTAAATTCTGTAATGATCCATCTTGATAATTCTTGATCATATACAATGATTGGGTCTCCATCAGAAGTCAAGTTTAAATCTGACCACAAAGTGTTTCCAGAAAAGGAAGTTACAAAGGTTCCATCTTTTTCGAAGACTCCAATTCTTGTTGCATTGATTGCTTGTAAGTAGTAGTCTAATCCTATGGAACCGGTAGGATCGAGAGGAAAGACGGAACCGTTGGCAATTCCATTTTTATTTACAAATACTTCAAGCTCCGCTGTAGAGTTGGAAGATCTGGATCCAGATCTTAATGGGTCTGGTCCTTGATGTTCAAGATCAGGTCTTGCTAATTTTCTATCAGGTCTGTTGAAGAAGTTGTTGGGAGCCTTTCTGTCTTTTTTGTTTTTAGCTTTTTTGTGAGCCGGTGTTACTGGCAAATCAATAAGCTCAGAAATCTTTTTTGTTTTACCAAGTAATACCACTTTACTTTCTGTAACGGTAAGTTTTTCTTGGTTTTGAGCTAGGATCGGAAAAACCCAAAGAGCAATTAAGCTCAGGGTTAAAAAGGTTTTTGTCATGTTTTAAATTATCAGCTAACGTTAAGTTGGATTGAGTGATAAATATAAGTCTTTAGGCCAAATATTTATGTCGTGCTAAGATCATGGTATTAACTTATAAACCGAAGAAATAGAGAAAGGTTATTTGACATATTTTTAGATTAGGCTAAAAATAAATTTTGGGTAGTCAAACAAAATTAGCATTTTTCAAATTATGTACTTATATTTGGCTAAAATTTACAAATTATGAGCGTTATCGAAATGAAAGTCCCAACAATTGGGGAATCAATCACTGAAGTTACATTATCTCAATGGTTAAAAGGAGATGGAGATTATGTAAATATTGACGAACCGATATGCGAATTTGAATCAGATAAAGCCACACTGGAATTTCCCTCAGAAGCTTCAGGTAAATTAATATATGTTGCTGCAGAAGGAGACGATTTAGAAATAGGCGCTATTGTCGCCAAGATTGATACTAGTGTAGCTGCTCCCGCAGGTGGTGCACCTTCCACACCTGCACCAGCAGCAACGACTGAATCTGCCGCACCTGCTGTGTCAGCATCTAGCCCAGGAGGACACCCTTCTCCAGCAGCAGCTAAGATCATGCGTGAAAAAGGGGTGGATAAGAATACGGTTACTGGTACTGGTAAAGGAGGTCGCATCACAAAAGCGGATGCCATGGCATCAACTCCAGCCGCACCTGCAGCAGCAAAGTCATCTGCTCCAGCTGTTCAAAGGCCGGCAGTAGCTACAGAGTCCTTCTCAAGAAATCAGCGTACTGAGAAGATGAGTAGAATGAGACGTACCATCGCTTCAAGATTGGTTTCCGCCAAAAATGAAACAGCGATGTTGACTACTTTTAATGAGGTAGACTTGTCCAAGATCCAAAAACTAAGAAAAACATACCAAGAGAAATTTGTAGAGAAGCATGGTGTTAAATTGGGTTACATGTCACTTTTCACCAAGGCATGTGCAACAGCCTTGATGGAAATGCCAATGGTGAATGCCTACATCGATGGAGACAATGTAATCTTTAACGATTATGCAGATATCTCGATTGCTATTTCTACGCCAACAGGATTGGTGGTGCCTCCGGTAAAAAATTGTGAATCACTTGGCTTTGCAGATATTGAATATGCCATAAAAGAATTGGCTGGAAAAGCTAGAGAAGGTAAGCTGACTCTAGAAGAAATGAAGGGAGGAACCTTTACCATTACCAATGGAGGAATATTTGGATCTATGCTGAGCACACCGATCATAAATAAGCCACAATCTGCTATTCTTGGCATGCATGCCATTCAGGATCGGGCTGTGGTTGTAAATGGCGAGGTTGTTGTAAGACCTATGATGTATCTCGCCCTTTCATATGATCATCGTGTCATTGATGGCAGTACTTCTGTAACTTTCCTAGTAAGAGTAAAAGAACTTCTCGAAGATCCGATGACCCTAATGATGGGGATTTAAAACTAACTAGATGACTTTAGGTGAATTTTTTGTGAAGTGTGGTGAAAGCCCGTCTTTGATCATATTTTACTTCGTAGCAATTCCTGCTTTTGCTTTTATTCTGTATATGTGGGCCAAGGATGAAGGACACAAATCTCCATGGAATTATATCTATAGTCTATTGATATATTTGGTTTGTATTCCAGGAATTTTTGCCATTACTCTAAGTGTCTATCTGTTCATGTTTGAGCGGAAAAGTATTTTTGATACGGATATATATCTTCAGATTCTTCCTTTGTTGAGTATGGCCATTACGCTATGGATCATAAAGCTGAATGTCGAATTCAAGCGGATACCAGGTTTTGGTAGAATTTCATCATTGATGATGGTGATATCTGTTGTGATGGGTTTGCTGTGGATTTTGGAGAAGACCCATATTTTTGCGATTACATTTGTTCCATTTCAATATGTAGCCATTATTATGCTGGCGATTTTTGCAGTAATCTTCTTTGGCTCTAAGCGGGTATTCAAATAAAAAAGAGAGCTGTTAATGAAAACAACTCTCCTTATTCTTATTTGGTCGAAAGACCTATTAATATTCTAAGTTTATTCAGGCGTTCCATTGTTTACCCAATTGGTGATTTTGGCAATGTTACAATCACTGAGCTTATCAGCGCCACCCGATGGCATTGCAGAAAAACCTGCGTCTCGATTGATCGCTCCTAAGATTCTTCCAAAGTCAACAAATGCGACAGCATTATCATAGTTTGTTAAACTACCAATTGTCAGGGCAGCATCGTCATCATGACAACCAGAAATCGCACAATTGGTGTCGAATATATCCTTGATGTCATCGGTATAAGTCATATCCGTTGAGTCACAGGTGTCCATCATTTCTTCTGGTTCACATGATGTAATAAGTACCATTGCAATACACGCAATACAGGCAAATTTTAATTTATTCATATTTTAATTTTTTCAATTTTTTGATCCAATGATTTTACAAAGTTAAGGCATATTCATGTCTCGTGCTCTAAAAATCTATTCTATAGTAGAATAATGGCAATCGACCCAATTGAAACTCATCAACTACTGGACCTTCAGGGTGATCAGGAGCAAATGTCTTTTTCAATATATTCCTTGTATCAAAGATGTTAACGATATCAATGGCTAGTTCGTGCGTGATTTTCTTGGTATTTATTTTATAAGCAAGCTTAATGTCTTGTCGGAAGTAAGGTCTGAATTTAATGGTATTGACTGATTCATCTTCATAAACTACATCTTGTTGAAGTTGCGATTCTATAAGATCTACATTGCCATACCATCCACCGCCTACACTTGTAAGTTTTGTTCCTATATTGAAGCTTGAACCATTTTTTAAACTCCATTCTTTGGCTACCAACCCATTGAGCGCATACCGTCCGTTGAATGAGGTGTTACGCCAAGTATTGTCCAAGGTTCTATATTTTGAATCAAACAATGAAGCTGTAATTAAGAAGTAATAACCTTTGGTGAAAAACCTTTCAATCGTTAATTCTACTCCGTAATTTCTGCCATTCCCACCCGTGGTTAATTCGTCCGGGAAGAAGCGGGTAAATCCTGCTCCTGAATTGATCAAGGAGAAAGAACTTCCATCAGCCGATACAGGCAGATCATAGAGATGTTGGTAGTATATTTCTGCTTTTAGTCTGCTCACTTTTCCAAGGAGTCTATCATAGGACCCAACGATATGCATGCTTTTTACTAGACCGATATTGTCTTTGTTGATGGCTATTGGATTTCCTGATGCATCTACTTCAGCGCCATAATAATACAAATAAGGCGATTGAATCTGTGAATGTAAGCCAAGCCCTAAACCGAACTTTTGTTGTTCGTCAACTTGATAAGATAATCCCAGTCGGGGCTCAAATGGTGAAAAACTTTTGTCGTTGATTCCAAAGTACAAAGATGTAAAACCAGCTACCATGCTGAATTTTTCACTGAATCTAAATTTCGCTTGCGCAAATGGTTGGATTAGAGGAAGTAATTCTTGAGCGTTCCATCTATTGCGCCACTCTCCAAAAGTGACGGTTTGAGGAATGGATAATTCAATATTAACGGTCTTGCCTCTGTCTTGATAGTCTACGTCCAATAGGTCAAAATTGAGTCCCACTTTAAGACTGGTTCTTTTGCTTAATTTGTGAACGTAATTTAGGTATGCAGAATATTTGTTTTCAGTGAATTCATAGTCAAGTATCTCTGTTTTTTCATTGACGACAAATAGGTTGTTAACTACTGACCTATCAATGTATTCATGCTCTGCGGTTACATTGGAGTGTGAAGCAGCTATGGTCGCCTTGAAGTAACTACTGGTACTAAATGGCTGTGAATAGGTCAAGCCGATGGTTCCCATTCTACTACCAAAGAATTGGTCTCTATCGTTTGATCCAAAGATCAAAGTCTCGGTACTTGGTGCCTCCTCTTCACTGATCAAAATATCAATATCGCTTACTCCACCGATGCCAAAAAGAGCAACATTTCCTCCGTTTTTTCGAGGAAAATTGACTCTGAAGGAAGCATCTTGATACTTAGGAATTGCATCCGTCCCTACGTCAATACCGAGTCCCGTAAATAGTTGCAAACTAGAATATCGAAAAGTGGCAAGATAGGATGCTTTAGAGTCGGAGCTTAGTGGGCCTTCCGCCATTAATTCGGTTCCTAAAAATCCAAGTTGGCCACTAAATTCATGTTTTTCATTGTTTCCATTTCTCATTTTTAAATCAAAAACTCCAGCAATTCCGTTGGCATATTCTGCAGGAAAAGCGCCAGTGAAAAAATCAGAATTTTTTAAAAATTTGTTGTTGAGAATTGTCACAGATCCACCTCCTGTTCCGGGAATGGTAAAGTGATTTGGGTTGGGAATATTGATGCCGTCAAGTCTCCATAATACTCCTGAAGGAGTATTGCCACGAATAACGACATCGTTCCTAGAATCGTCGGCTCCTTGTACTCCTGCAAAATTGGAAGCCATTCTTGCTGGTTCACCTCGGCTACCTGCATATCTATTGGTTTCTTGAACGGAAAACTCTCGTGCACTAACGGTTGCCATTTCGTTGGCTACATCTCCATTGCGTCTTGCGCTGATGACAACCTCTGCCATTTCGATGACAGATTCTTCCATTTCAATATTTAGAATGGTTTCTTTGCCTGCATTGATAATGAGGTCTGAAATGAATATCTCTTCGTAGCCTAGGTATAAAAATTTGACAGACCATCTACCAAGCGGTACACCTGTTATGGTGAAGTTTCCATCTAGGTCTGTGCTGGTCCCAATTGTTCCATCATCACCCAATAGAATGTTGACACCTATTAAGGGGAATTGAGATTCTTTATCTACAACAGATCCTCTGATGTTTTGCGTTAGTTGGGCATTGGCTGACAACGAAAAGAGCATCATCAGTAACAGGAAGGAGGTTCTAATTTGCATGTATATAAATTAAGTTATCTAAGATCTTTACGTAATATTTTCCCAACATTAGATTTTGGTAATTCCTTCATGAAGTCTACTACTTTTGGAACTTTGTATCCCGTCATATTTTCTCTGCAATATTCAATAATTTCTTTTTCCGTAAGGGACTTGTCTTTTTTCACAATACATACTCTGACTACTTCTCCTGATTTTTCATCTGGTTTACCGACTGCTGCTACTTCATCAACTTTAGGATGTGCGGCAATCACTTCTTCAATCTCATTAGGGAAGACATTGAAGCCTGAAACCAATATCATATCTTTTTTACGGTCTACGATTTTGAGATAGCCATCTTCATTGATCGTGGCAATATCTCCGGTAGCCAACCAACCGTCGAGTATGGTTTTGCCTGTTTCTTCAGGTCTCTTGTAGTATCCTTTCATAACTTGCGGCCCTTTGACAAGCAATTCACCTGCTACGCCTAAGTCAACATCATTTCTGTCTTCATCTACAATTCTTACATCTGTTGAAGGCACAGGCATACCAATGGTGCCAATCCGTGCGGAACCATCAATTGGGTTTACTGAAACAACAGGAGAAGCTTCGGTCATACCATATCCTTCTGTCAGTGTTACTCCAGTTACTTTTTTCCATTCTTCGGCCACAGGAACTTGGACAGCCATTCCTCCTCCAACAGTAACTTTTAGTTTGGAGAAGTCCAATGCTCTGAAAGAATCGTTGTTTAGTAGTGCATTGAATAGAGTATTGATACCGGTCATGATGGTGATATCGTTTTTATCAAATTCTTTTACGACAGATTTTAAGTCTCTTGGATTGGTCACAAGTACAGTCATACATCCTAGTGCCATCAATGCCAAGGAATTCAGAGAGAAGGCAAAGATGTGGTACATCGGTAACGGAGAAAGTGCAATTTCTTGTTCGTTTTTCAGTGAACCTTGCATCCAATGTTTCATCTGTAACATATTGGCAATTAGGTTTCTGTTGGTTAGCATGGCTCCTTTTGAAACGCCAGTGGTTCCTCCTGTATATTGGTGGAGAATTACATCGTTTTCATTAGATTTGAAAGTAGGTATTTGGAATTTTTTACCTTCTTTTAATGCTGTTTTGAAATTTACGGTATTCATCAAATTGAATTTAGGAACACCTCTTTTCACTGTTTTTATAACGAAGTTTATAAGGCCACCTTTTACAGAGCCTAGTAATTCTCCCACTGTAGTGGTGATGATAACATTGATATCAACTTTGTCGATGATTTTTTCAAGATTGTGTGCAAAGTTCTCTGCGATAACAATGGCATCTACTTCACTATCTTTAAACTGGTGTTCCATTTCTCTTGGAGTATAAAGAGGATTGGTATTTACTACTACCAAGCCAGCCTTAAGTGCGCCAAAAAGTGCTATAGGATATTGAAGTAGGTTGGGCATCATCAAAGCGATTTTGTCTCCAGGTTTTAGGCCACGCGAGGCCAAATAGCCTCCAAATTGGGTGCTGAGCTTGTCCAACTCACCATATTTTAGCTTTTTGCCAAAATTTTCATAAGCATCCAATTTTTTATACTTCTCAAAACACTCCTCTGCAAACTCCAAAAGGGTAGTGTATTCGGACGTATTGATGTTTGCAGGTACCCCAACAGGGTAATTCGATAACCATGGTCTTTTTTCCATTTCTTGCTTTTTCTATTGATTAGGCTTAAACAATAATAGATAATTTTAAAAATCTATTGAAATGCAGAATAGAAATAAGTTATTTCTATATCCACCGATTATAATTAACTCGTTGATTATTAGGCCATAAGCAGCATTATTCCAAAAGTTTGTTTAATTTCGCGCTCTATTAATTAACCTCTCATGATAACACATATATCATGATACAAACCTGATTCTAATTATGTCAGATGACAAGAATCCTGTAGAAGACGGCAAAACACCTGAAGCCGCAGTTGAAGCTACACCAGCAACAACTACAGAAACAGTTAAAGAAACGGTTGCAGAAGCAGCAAAAGAAACAAAAGTAGTCGACCCAAAAGATAGATGGGATGATGAAACATCAAGAGGCGCTCACGATGATTTCGATTGGTCAATTTCCAATAGAAACACGGTTCATTACACAGAAGATGAAAGAGAAGCGCAATTAAAAAGTTACGATGAAACTTTCGGTAGTCTTGTAGAATATGAGATAGTGAAAGGAAAAGTTACTGCCATCAATGGTGGTGATGTAATTTTGGACATCAATTATAAGGCGGATGGATTGGTGCCTCTCTCAGAATTTAGAGGGATGGACAACGATCTTAAAGTTGGAGACATGGTTGATGTTTATGTTGAAAGCAAAGAAGATGAAAAAGGTCACTTGGTTCTTTCAAGAAGAAAAGCAAAACTGCTTAGAGCTTGGGAGTTGTTGGTAGATTCCTACGAGAATGGAACCATCATCAAAGGACTTATTATTTCAAAAACCAAAGGTGGACTTATTGTGGACGCTGGAGGTCTTGAAACATTCTTACCAGGATCTCAAATTGATATTAAGCCTATTACTGATTACGATTCTTACGTTGGTAAAACGATGGAATTCAAGGTTGTTAAGATCAACGAGAAAATTAAGAATGCAGTTGTATCTCACAAAGCACTTATTGAAAGTGACCTTGCTGAGCAAAGAGAAGCAATCATCCACGGTCTTGAGAAAGGTCAAGTATTGGAGGGTGTTGTTAAGAACATCACTGACTTCGGTGCATTTATGGACCTTGGAGGAGTTGATGGACTTCTTTATATCACTGATATTTCATGGGGTAGAATCAACCACCCAGATGAGGTATTGGAAATGAACCAGAAACTTAATGTTGTTGTATTGGATTTTGATGAGGACAAGAAAAGAATCTCATTGGGTCTTAAGCAATTGCAACCACATCCATGGGATGTATTACCAGCAGATGTAAATATTGGATCTGTAGTTAAAGGTAAGATTGTAAACATTGAGGATTACGGAGCATTCTTAGAAATCATTCCAGGAGTAGAAGGATTGATTCACGTTTCAGAAGTATCATGGAGTTCACAACCAGTGAATGCTAGGGAATACTTTACATTGAATCAAGAATTTGAATCTAAGGTTGTAACGATAGATAGAGACGAAAGAAAAATGTCTTTAAGTATCAAGCAACTTAGTAAAGATCCTTGGGAAGATATCGCATCTAAATTCCCAATTGGAACCAAGCACACAGGAGAGGTTAAAAACCTTACTCCATATGGTGTATTTGTAGAGCTTGATTCAGGTATCGGAGGAATGGTTCACATTTCAGACTTGAGTTGGATTAAGAGATTCTCTCATCCATCAGAATTTACGAAGGTAGGAGCGAAGATTGATGTTCAAATTCTTGAAGTTGATATGAACAGCAGAAAGCTTTCATTAGGACATAAGCAATTGGAAGAGAATCCTTGGGATACATTCGAAAAAGTATTCCCAGTTGGATCTTACCACGAAGCAACAATTCTTAAAAAAGACGATAGAGGAGCAATTGTTCAAATGCCATACGGACTTGAAGCATTTGCGCCAGCAAAACACTTGAAGAAGGAAGATAACAGCATGGCTAAAGTTGAAGAAACTTTAACAATGAAAGTTATTGAATTCAATAGAGACGATAAGAGAATCATTGTTTCGCACTTGAGATATCTTGATGATATCAGAAGAGAAGCGGAAGGTGAAGTAAGAGAAGAAAGACAAAAAGAAGAGAAGGAAACTAGAAAAGCAATCAGCAAAACAAAGTCTAAAGTTGAAATGACGACTTTGGGAGAGTTGGAAGCATTTTCTCAATTGAAAGCTCAATTGTCAGGAGAAGAGCCAGCAAAAGAAGAAGCACCAGCTCCAGCAAAAGAAGAAGCACCAGCTCCAGCAGCAGAAGTAGCTCCAGAAGCACCAGCGGCGGAAGAAGCGGCACCTGTAGCAGAAGCAGCTCCGGAGGCACCAGCAGTAGAGGAAGCAGCACCAGCGGCAGAAGCAAGTGCAGATGACTTGAAGAAAATTGAGGGTGTTGGGCCAAAAATTGCTGAAATATTGGCAAATGGAGGTTTAGAAACTTTTGCTAAAGTAGCGGCTTCAGATGCAGATGCAATCAAAGCACTTTTGGAAGCAGCTGGTAGCAGATACAGAATGCACGATCCGACTACATGGCCAAAACAAGCAGGTCTTGCAGCAGAAGGAAAGTGGGACGAGTTGAAAAAATGGCAAGATGAATTGGATGGTGGAAAGTAATCGCCTCTAATTATCGAAAATACAAGAGGGTAGTCCTAAAAAGACTACCCTCTTTTTTTATGTCATAGATTCAAAGTTGTTTATGGTGCTCATCTTTATTTTGAACAATGTTCAAATAGAGTTGTTAATAATTTTTACATTCAAGGAGAAATGAGCGATTCTATAAGTATTATTGGTTCTGGCTATTCGAGCATGGTTGCTGCCTGTTGTCTTGCAGACAAGGGTTATGAGGTAACTGTATTTGAGAAAAATGAGATGCCAGGAGGAAGAGCTAGTCAATTTTCTGAAGGTGGTTTTACCTTTGATATGGGACCTTCTTGGTATTGGATGCCAGAAGTATTTGAAAACTTTTTCAATAGATTTGGCAAGTCTGCATCTGACTATTACGAGTTGGTCCAACTCGATCCAGGCTATCAAGTGTACTTCAAAGGCAATGATGATAGTATATCTATACCAGCAGACAAAAATGCTTTGTTCGAATTGTTTGAGTCCATTGAGGAAGGAGCGGCGGACAAGCTGAAGAAATTTCTGGAAGAAGCAGAATATAAATATAGGGTAGGGATTGATGAATATGTCTGGAAGCCAGGCAAGTCCATCTTGGAATTTGCTGATATGAAGGTGCTGAAAAGTTTTACCAAACTGCAGATGCTTTCTTCTGTTTCCAAGAGTGTACAATCACTCTTTAAAGATGAAAGACTCAGACAGATTTTAGAATTTCCTGTATTGTTTTTAGGGTCAATGCCCAACAGGATTCCTGCGCTTTATACATTGATGAATCATGCTGATCTTAGTTTGGGAACATGGTATCCAAAAGGAGGAATGTATAAAGTGTCGGAAGCATTTTACAAACTGGCAGTTTCTCTAGGTGTAAAGTTTAAGTTCAATTGTGAAATAAAAGAAGTAGCCATTGAGAATCGCAAAATTGTTTCGGTAAAATCTGATCACGAAGAGTACAAGACTTCATTCGTTATTGCTGGTGCAGATTATCACCATTTTGATAAAAATGTATTGCCTAAACAATATTCTAATTACTCGGATTCTTATTGGGATAGCAGAGAGATGGCACCTTCTTCATTGTTGTATTTTTTGGGATTTGATAAAAAGATTATTGGTCTAGAGCATCATAATTTGTTTTTCGATACTGACTTTGATCAACATGCAAAGGAGATATATGAATCTCCACAATGGCCAAGTGATCCATTGTTCTATATCTGTGCCCCAACAAAGACAGATAAAGATATAGCTCCTGAAGGATATGAAAACGTATTTGCATTGATACCTCTCGCACCGGGTATAAAGGAAGACAAAGAATTGCACAAGAGTTATTTATCTCAAATTATAAAACGAATAGAATTAAAAACAGGAGATAGTATTAAAGATCATTTGATCTATCAAAAGAGCTTTAGTATTTCTGATTTTAAATCGAGATACAATGCCTTCAAAGGAAATGCTTATGGTTTGGCAAATACTTTGAAGCAAACAGCTATATTGAAACCAAAGTATTACAATAAGAAATTGGATAACTTATTTTATACTGGACAGTTGACCGTGCCAGGACCTGGTATGCCACCAGCCATAATTTCTGGGCAATTGGTTGCTGACGAATTTATAAAACAAAATAAATCAAATAATAATGGACGCGCTTTACGCAAAGACCTCCAACGAGTGTAGTAGGCTGATCACCAAAAGATACAGCACTTCCTTCTCTATGGGAATTAGGTTGTTCAATAAGAGATTTAGAATGCCAATTTATGGTATTTATGGCTTTGTTCGGTTTGCGGATGAGATTGTGGATACGTTTCATGAGAAAGACAAGAAGTATCTCTTGGACAAATTTAGAAAAGATACATTTGAGGCCATCGAACAAGGCATCAGTTTGAATCCTGTTTTGCAATCGTTTCAGGAAGTGGTGAATGAATATAATATTGATCACGAATTGATCGATGCATTTCTCGAAAGTATGGCCATGGATCTTGAGAAAGTTGAATACATACGGTCAAATTATGATAAGTATATTTACGGAAGTGCAGAGGTGGTTGGATTGATGTGCCTAAAGGTTTTCTGTAATAATGATGAAGAGAGTTACGATAGATTAAAGGATGATGCTCGAGCATTAGGTTCAGCATTTCAAAAAATAAATTTCTTGCGTGATATTAAATCTGATTATCATGAAAGAGGACGTGTTTATTTTCCTAATGTAGATTATGATCATTTCACAGAAGATCAAAAGTCAATTATTGAGAAAGACATTCAAGCAGATTTTGATGCAGGTCTGCGCGGTATTCGCAATTTGCCGAAAGGATCAAAGTTTGGTGTTTACCTGGCTTACATCTATTATGTAAATCTATTCAATAAAATATCTAGTGTGCCCATTGAGCAAGTGAAGGAACATCGAATCCGTGTTCGTAACAGGAAAAAAGTTTATTTGCTCGCCAAGTCTGCGGTTAAGTTACGGTTGAATCTTATTTAAAATAGGTGTGATCTACTTTCTAAGTTTTTTATTACATTTATTAATCTGAATAAGATACTTAGATTTTCATTTAGTCAATATATTTTATTGTTTTGCCTTTTTCAGAGTTATAACTTGTTGGGTCAACGTGCTCTGGTAATAGGCATTGACGGTTTGCGGTCAGATGTTTTCCATTCAAGTAATACACCTCATTTAGATAACCTAATCAGCAACGGATTGTATAGTCCTGATTGTCTCAATGATGATATAACCATAAGTGGGCCTGGGTGGTCTGCTATATTATGTGGGGTGAGATCTGAAAAACATGGTGTGACGAATAATGATTTTTCGTCAAATCAATATGATGACTATCCAACAATCATCAAATACATTGAAGAGATAAATCCCTCTCTTAGTACCGTTTCGATTTGCCATTGGGCGCCTATCAATAATTCCATCATTCAAGGTTATGTGGATACGCAGGAAAATGTGTCTTCTGATGTAGATGTAGAAGTTAGGGCGAGGTATTTCTTGGATGAGCATGATCCGGATTTATTGTTTTTACATTTTGATGAATGCGATGGTGCAGGTCATAGTACTGGGTTTTCAGGTGATTCACCAGATTATGTTGAAGCAATAGAAAAAACCGATTCGTTGATAGGAGAGGTGATCACCAGTTTGACTTCTAGGCCTAATTATGCTTCTGAAGACTGGGCTGTGTTTGTAACTTCTGATCATGGAGGTATAGGATTTAGTCATGGTGGAGCAACTCAAGAGGAGCGTCTTATTCCTTTTATTATTTCAGGAAACTCCATTGATAATGTATTGGTTGAAAAAGATAGTAGTTTGGTTACGATTGCCAATTGCTTTCAGGATACCACTGAACTTCAGTTTGATGGCGAAAATGATTTTGTAGAATTTCCGCATATTTCGGCGTATGATTTTGGAAGAACCCAAGACTTCACGGTTGAGTGCAGAGTGCGCACTACGATGGCTGCTGATGTGGCAATTATTGGGAACAAAGATTGGTCAAGCGGAGGGAATAGTGGATTTGTCTTTTCATTTAAGTTTGCAAGTGGTCCTGAGTGGAAGGTCAATATTGGTGATGGTACCAACAGAGCAGATCTAAACATAGGAGGCAGTATTGCTGACGATGAATGGCATAGTCTGGCAGTGACTTTTGATAGAGATGGAATGATGAAAATGTATGAAGAAGGCGTTTTTATAGGAGAGACTTCGATAGCTTCAGTGTTGGACATCAATACTGGTGAAGGGATCTTTCTTGGGACAGATATTAATCAGGCTTTTGATTTTGGTGGATCCATTGCGGAAGTGAGAATATGGAATACAGTACTTGCAGAAAGTACAATTTTGGATTGGACTTGTATAGAAGTGGATGACCAGCATCCTAATTATGATGCATTGCTTGGGTATTGGAAATTGGATGAACACGATGCAACAGTTGTCAAAGATTTTTCAAGCAATCAGAATGATGGGATTATTTCTGACGCTACTTGGTTGGCTACTGATTCTATATTTGAATACGATTATTCTTTGACACCAAGGTTGGTTGATTATCCTGTTTCAGTTTTGGGTCATCTATGTATTCCTGTTGATCCGGCATGGGATATTGATGGGCAAAGTTGGATTCCTGATTGTGAATATGGATTAACAAGCTGTGTCAATCCAGGCTATCTTACATGGAATGGATCTTTGTCTAACAATTGGCATGAGGCCGGAAATTGGGACAAAGAAAGGGTTCCACTTCCCTGTGACAATGTAGTGATTCCTCAGGGTGCTCTCGTTAATATAGAAGCAGGTACAGCGGCAACATGTCATACCTTGATGACCAAGGGCAATGCAGAACTTTCGGTTGATGAAAATGCTGATTTGGAAGTACAGATTGAATAATACTTTTATTTTCTGAGAACCCGAATAAATGATTTGAGAAAAGGAAGGGTAGGCAATGAGCTCATGATTTTCAATTCTTGCAACCAATTTGATTGTTGATTTAGGAAATCAAAAACGGTGGTGATTTTGTTTCTCTCTAATAATTGCATAAACACTTGTTTGCCAGGCAGTCTTTTTTCTATGATGACGTCCAGCAATGTTCCATCAAGCACTCTGAATTTTTTATTGGCAATTTTGGTCGTCGCCGAAATTGGATTTTTATTTGCTTTAAGCGCCTGGATAATCAAGGAGGATTGATCTTGTATTCTCTTAAATGCGTAACCACTGGATGCTTTGACCATACCACTTGCTGTTCCGATAAACATATGGTTTGGACCTATGCTTTTTGGAAACTTAAAGTCGGTCATTGGGATTTTGTTGTATTCCTCTTCTTTTATTGAGTAATCGAGTCCAGGGTGATTTTTTTCTACATAGTTCTTTAGTAAAATGTTGTAGTCATCGCTTGATACTATATCGTTTGAAAAAATTGCGATTTCGATGAGTGCTTCGGTTTTGGAGTAGGGTAGGAGGTAGAAAAATCTGGTTTCGTTTTCTTGTGGTGTAGAGAAATCCATAAAAAGTGCAGTCGAATCATCGAAGTAAGAATCTTTGGATTCGACAACCCAACCTTTGAAATGTTGCCACACGAAATTTGATTGTGAGAAATCGTAGTTATCTAAGATTCTGCTGTCAAAGCAAAATTTTCCTTGAATAGATTGATCAGATTTTAATTTTAGATGAGCAAGATCTGGGGTCAACTCAAGATCAACTAGTTCATCTTTCATCCAGTGGATGTTTTGACTACTTTTTATTTGCGCAAGCGTATGACGATAATAATCCTCGCCTTTAATTGTAAAGTACTTGTAAGGTGTAATTGGTTTTGTATGATCTGTGGACTGACTTTTAAAAGAAATTTTATCCCATGATTTGTGTGCCCAGTGATTGTAAAATTCATCGGTTTTGGACCAGTATGACCAGGTGCGATCATTTTTGTTTTTATCGTCTGGCTCGATGATCACAATTTGTTTGTCTGCGAAGTATGAATCCAATGACATTCTATAGGCGAGGCTTAGACCAGCACATCCTGCACCCACAATGATGAAGTCAAAGATTTTGTTCATGGGATTAAAGGTATGATATTCTTAAAAAATGAGAGACTCGATGTTTAATTAAAAACACCGAGTCTACTACATAACCTGAACTGTTTTATCTTAACCCATTTCGGCCACTACTTCTGTTACTTGAGGAACCATTCTTTTCAGCATTCCTTCGATACCAGATTTAAGTGTTACCGTTGATGAAGGACATCCACTGCATGATCCTTGAAGGATTACGCTTACAACTCCTTTGTTGAAGGATTTGAATTCGATGTTACCACCATCCATTTCTACGGCAGGCTTAACATAGGTGTTAATTAACTCTTTTATTTTCTTTACAAGTTCGACTTCATCTCCAGTGTATTCAATACCTGTTGATTCTGCTTCAAGTTTTGCTTGTGCTTCTTCAAATCCTTCGTTGATGATGGTTTTACCCGCCTCGACGTAGTCTTTGATGAACTCTTTGCCTTTTAACATCACGTCTTCCCACTGGTAGTTCATTTCCTTGGTAAGGGTGACAAAATTGTTGCAGATATATACTCCTTTTACATATGGCAATTTAAATAATTCATTTGCCAGAGGCGACCAATCGGTAGCCAAGTCAGGGGTTCTAAAATCTGCAGTTCCTCTGTAAAGCATTTTATTGGTAACAAACTTAAGCGACTCAGGATTGGGAGTCTGCTCTGTATAGATCATTACCGGACTTTTTGTTGCTGTTTCCATTGTTATTTAATTTTGCAATTGTACATTTTCAACACCTCTAAATTAGTATTTGTTTCCAATGTCTCTGTTTATTGGTCCGCTTTTACAGTTAAATCAATATTTAATTCTTTCAATTGCTCATTATCAATCAATGAAGGCGCGTCAATCATCATATCTCGACCCGAATTGTTCTTAGGGAAGGCAATGAAATCTCTGATTGAATCTTGGCCGTTCATTACAGCACAAAGTCTATCAAAACCGAAGGCCAAACCACCATGTGGAGGCGCTCCATACTCAAATGCTCCCATTAAGAACCCAAACTGGTCCTCTGCTTCTTCCTTGGTGAACCCAAGTAAATCAAAATTCTTCTGCTGAAGGGCTCTATCGTGGATTCTGATCGATCCTCCTCCGATTTCTGATCCATTGATCACTAAGTCATATGCATCTGCTCTCAAGGCTTTCATTGTCTCATGATCACCGTTGAGCATTTTTTCAACATCTTCTTTCTTTGGTGCCGTGAAAGGGTGGTGCATTGCATGGAATCTCTCTGATTCTTCATCCCATTCTAATAGTGGGAAGTCAATGACCCAAAGTGGCTTATAGTCACCTTCTTTCATCAAGCCCAATCTTCTACCCATTTCCAATCTCAATTCGTTCAATTGTTTTTGGGTTTTTTCTGTTTCTCCGCTTAGCATGAAAACGATATCTCCATTCTCTGCTCCTAGCTTCTCTTTCCAAGCATTCAAGACCTCGTCTGAAAAGAATTTTCCAATGGTCGACTTGATGCTTCCATCGGTGTTGTATTTTATATACACCAAACCTTTGGCACCAATCTGCGGTCTCATGACCCAGTCAGTCAGCTTTTTTAAATCCTTATTGGAGTAGTCTTCTGTTATTCCTTTTGCCGTAATGGCTCCTACATACTCGGCGCTATCGAAAACTCCAAATCCTTGTCCTTTTGCTACATCCATCATTTCGACCAACTCCATGTCAAATCTTAAATCAGGTTTGTCACTTCCGAATCTTTTGATGGCTTCATCGTAGCTCATCCAAGGAAATTTAGGCAATTCGATTCCCTTCATTTCTTTGAAAAGGTACCTGGTTAAACCTTCAAAAGTTTCCAAAATCTGATCTCTGGTCACGAAAGACATTTCGCAATCTATCTGTGTAAATTCTGGTTGTCTATCCGCTCTTAAATCTTCGTCTCTAAAGCACTTCACTATCTGGAAGTATTTGTCCATTCCTGCTACCATCAGAATTTGCTTGAAAGTCTGAGGTGACTGGGGTAGGGCATAAAACTGGCCAGGATTCATTCTACTCGGAACAACAAAATCTCTTGCTCCCTCCGGTGTGCTTTTTATTAAAACCGGAGTCTCAACTTCTATGAAGTCTTGGTCCGATAAATATTTTCTTGTTTCTACTGCCAGCTTTCCTCTGAAGATTAGATTCTCTTGAACAGGCTTACGTCTGATATCGAGGTAACGGTATTTCATTCTGATATCATCTCCACCATCTGACTCATCTTCGATGGTAAAAGGTGGTGTTTTAGATGCATTCAGAACTTTTAGTTCTGTAACCTTGATTTCAATATCACCTGTCGGTCTGTTGGGGTTTTTACTTGATCGTTCATTTACCTCTCCCGTGATGGTAATAACATATTCTCTTCCAAGCTTTCTTGCTTGAGAGCATAGGTCAGCATCATCTTCCATATTGAAGACAAGCTGAGTAATTCCATATCTATCTCGTAAATCAACGAAAGTTAAACCACCAAGATCTCTGCTAGATTGAACCCATCCACTTAGGGTTACAGTGCTGTTGACTTGGTCAATTCTTAATTCACCACAATTATGACTTCTGTACATTTAATTTTTGTTTAAGAGCTGCAAATTTAAGGATTAAAACGATAACCCTACAGTTCAGCTACTTAATTAAAAAGTAATAATTATGGCTTATTTCATCAATGTAATGGTACCTGTCTGCGTTCTTTCTCTGTTGAAATCATCGACTACAGTTACTATGTATGAATAAACGTTCTGATCAGCAAGTCTGCCTTTGAACATTCCATTCCATCCTTCTTGGTCGGTATTTGGATTGAAGTCAACGCCTCTAAACACCACTTCACCCCATCTATCGAATATGAACCATTCTTTGACAATCACCACATTTTTATTGGCATAAACGGTAACCATGTCATTGAGTCCATCTCCATCTGGAGTAAATACATTTGGTATATACACCTTCATTTCTGGAAGAATTTCTACTGGTACAACACAAGTTTCTTCTGTACCACATTCATCAACAGCTACATAATGTACATCAAATGATATGTAGTCGTTACATGCATCACTTACCAAGTCTGGATCGTAATCAAACGTAAGTTCGGCGTCCAATCTTGAAGTCTGTACATTGGCTGATAGTAAATAGTCGTAGATATATGCTTCAAGATCATCCTCAAGACATGAGACTGAAAGTGGATCTGGGCAATCGATGAATATGTCATTGAAATCTATGAAGCTTACTTCTGTTTCACATTCTGCTACGTTTCCACATGCATCAGTGGCAATCAAAGTCATCGTTTCAACATCCCCGCAACCGAGGTCACTAACATTAGAATTAAATGAATAATCCAACGTGACTTCAGAGCAGTTGTCTAACAATCCTGTTGTTTCAAGTATTTCATTTATCTGAGATTGAGCACTTCCCAATGAAAGGTCAATCGTTCTTTCTGACTCACATATAATTTGTGGTAATTCGTTGTCTTCTATGGTGATAACATGTGCACAAGAAAGTGTATTGTCACAATCGTCTGTTGTAATGAATACAACTTCAACTTCTCCACATACAGTACCTAAATCTTCAGGTAAATTGTTTGTAACTGGAATATCAAATCCTGCAAAATCTTGAGCTGTTACTCCTGCTATCCAAGCATTAAGTGTAGCTTCTGTATCTTCTCCACAAGTCAGAGTAAGATCTGTAGGGCAGTTAATTACTGGAGATACATCAACGTTTCCAGAGATGGTAGCTGTACAAGATGCAACAGCTCCACAAGCTGAAGCAATCTCAAAAGTTACTTCTCCCATAATAAATCCACAGTCGAATATAATCGTTTCTGGTCCGTAGTTGTTTGATATTTCTAATCCAAAATCACAAGGATCAACCACTGAGGCAGTAGCAATCCAATCTTGGACAGCTGCATCAATGTCAGTAACACTTGAATCAAGGATCAAATTATCTGGACATGTGATTCCAATGTTAGAATCATCAAATATGTTTATTCTTCCTACACAAACTGATTGGTTTCCGCAAATGTCTGTTGCAGTAAATGATACATCATAGTGACCTGAGTCTCCACAAGTAATCGTAAAATCAGCATCACCAAAATCATTTTCTATGATAGCAATTCCACAATTATCTGTTGCAGTAACCGAAGCAATCCAATCATTGATGGCTGCCATATCAGCTCCACACGTAAGGTTAAGTTCTTGCGGGCATAGAATGTCTGGCACAGTAGTATCTTCTACAATAAGCTGTGTGCTACAATTTACATCTTGACCACAATCGTCTACACCTGAAAATAATATTTCAGTAATGCCACAATTCGTTTCTACTATAGTAAAGTCATTGTTTAATGTTATTTCATTTCCTTCAAAATCTTCCGCTGAAGCAGTGGCAAGCCAGTTGGCAATGATGTTATCATTGTCTGGATCTCCGCATTCTACAGTCAATGGATCTGGGCAATTGACCAATCCACTAATATCTTGAGCCGCTACTATGTTGGCCGTACATGATTTTTCAATTCCACAATCATTGATTGCAGTGAAAGTTACAGCGATTGATAAGTAATCACATTCTACTTCTAAATCTGCAGGATCGAAATCATTTGTTACATCGTAATCAACAGCAAGACATGGATCATCAGTAGTTGCCAGTTCAAGCCAACTATTTACAGTTGTAAGCAAGTTGGGATCTTCTAGATCAACTTCTAAATCTGATGGACACAGTACTGAGTAAGCATCTGGATCTGTAACGAGAATCAAAGCAGTGGTTGTAGCGGCATTACCGCAATCATCTGTAGCAGTAAATGTCACAATCATTTCTCCTGATTGTTCGCATGAAGGCATAAAGCCAGTGTAGTCATTGCTTATCGTTACATCCGAACAAGCGTCTTCAATCATAGCTGTTCCTTGATTGTCTAGCCAATCTGCGATCTGTGAATCATCCATTCCACAATCCAAGCTTAGATTCTCAACACTTGTAACAAAAACAGGAGGTGTAGAGTCATCAATAGTAATCAATGCTTCGGTGGTCAAAAGTGTACCGCAATCATCTGTAAACGTGAAGTTTACAATAACGCTACCTGTAAGTCCGCAACCTGTATTTTCATCGCCTGGAGTATAATCATGTGACCATGCTGGATTACTACCACAACTCGATACTTCTGCACCAGCATTGTTGGTTAACCATTGATTGATAGCATTCTGATGTCCTGCTTCATCACATTCTAGTGTTAAATCTGAAGCGGTTTCTGTTAATAAAGCATCTTGAAATGACAATACATTGTATTCTTGTATACAAGTATATTCAATACCTTCTAAATCTATGGTGTATGTTCTATTTATCTTTAAAGTATCATTGATACAATCGGTAGGAGTATTTACTGTAATATCAACCGCAGAAACAATTCCGTCAACACATCTATCTGTAATCAGTAATAGATTTTGTGCTACAAGTGAATCTAGATCAGAAGAGCCAGTTGTGATTCCATCTAGGTATACAGAATCAATTGGTGGTAAATCTGACATACACGGCAGCACAGTAGGTTGAGAAAGACATTCAAATCTAAAGGCACAACACTCTTCAACAAAGAAGGTAGTGTCTTTGACACAACCCAGTCTATCTTCTACAAAAATGGTGTAGTTGCCTTCTACAATGTCGGTAATCTCAAAAGGAATGGCACCATCAAAAGATGTAGTTGTAAAAGTTCCTCCTCCTGGCAAGGCGTATGAAAGTGTATACTCTGCTGTTCCTCCAGCTACGTTTACAATATAATCAGCTGAATTTTCTCCAGCTTGACAGCCAAATGTAAAATCGTTGATGACTAAATCTGGACCCGCTGCAATCTGTGCCGTACTGGTAGAAAAGCAAGATGGATCTGATTTTCTTCTCACTATGATAAGATAATCATCAATTCCTAAGCCTCCAAAAAAGAAATCGTCTTGCCAGGTCACTCCGGCATCGATTGAATATTCTAAATCTGGATCAGGACCTCCTTGAACATTAACGGTAATAGTACCGTTCATGAGGTCACAGTATGCACCGGTAACGTCTGGGAAACCAATAACAATATCGCTTACATCAGTTGCATAAGCGGATTCGATTGTAGTATCATTCATTTCAGGCACACCCGTTGCAAACGAGAATGATGCAAAAAATGATAATAATACTACGTGTAAAACAGTCAGGGATGGTAACATCGTATTATTTCGTTTTTTATAGTTATCTATAAGACAATCTACAAATGCTCTACCCCTATACGATTTCAGTACCCCTATGCATCGGAGGTACATATTGAAAAAAAGTTAATAGAAAATAACCAATATTAATAGAATTGCCTCTTTTGAAACACCCTATTTTACTGAATTTTAAGGCTTTTGGGGTCAAAATGTATACCATTATACAAATCGAAAAATTTATTAAAAATATTTTGTTAAAGATTCAAATTTTAGTCGCTGCGATCAATTTGAAAGTAGTTCTGTAGTAATTTTTGCTCCGTTCATCTCCTTCACAATCACGATAGATTTGATCAGGATGGATTTTTCAACATCAAACCACATTTCTTGATTTCCCCCATTGCCATCCAATGAAATTAGTTCTACTTTGAAGCAATTGTAAATTTTTCTACCTGCACTTATTTTTTCTTTTCTGACCACATCCAACTGGTAGGTTCTTTGCGTCTGACTGTTGCTATCAAATAGGGCAAAACTTGTCTTATATCCCTCTTCAAGTGGTAAGGCCCCAATGGATATTGCCATTCCAGGTCCTCCACTAAATGAGGCTCCGTCCAACGGTTTGTCTATAGCTTTTTTGTCTCCTTTGATGTTTATCTCTCCTTTTAGTGTGGTTTCATCTAGGTCAAGGGATAGTGACATTCCTTGTTGTTCGACTTCTGTGTGCAATAAACTCAATGTTTTGGCATCCAAAACATTATAATTTCGGGCTTCACCCATGCTTGAATCCATTAAATCGGTGATTTTAACCTGATTTCCATCCATTTCGACAGTTCTGGTCATTTTCATTGGAATCTGCTGTGGCCCAAGTTCAAAAGTCATCGAGTAATTGCTAACTCCTTCCACAACCGCTTTTTTGGCAGTTGGAAGAGTTTTCATCTCTTTTGTGATTGGTTGAAGGATTGAAACAGAAGCTATATCAACCATATTGGCATTAACAATGCGCTCAATGTGAGAAGGAACCTCTTTCTGGTAACGTCCTCCGAGGTGTTTGGCCAAAAATTTCTCGGCTACCGATAAAAAGGCCATATTATTATCTGGATTGGCAAAACCGTGTCCCTCATCCATGAAGTTGATGTATTCGACCGGAAGACCTAGTTCTCTCATGGCGACCACAATTTGGTCTGATTCGGCTGTTTTTACCCTTGGGTCATTGTTTCCTTGGGCCACCAACAATGGCGCTTTGATATTTTTAGCATGAAAGAAAGGTGATTGACTTCTTAATTGTGCTTTGCCTGCTTCTGTAGATGGGTCTCCCATCCTCTTGTGAAAAACCTTTCTAAATGATTCCCAGTATGCAGGAATGGTTTCCAAAAGGGTAAACAAGTTGGATGGTCCAACAATCGAAACACCTACTGCATACACATCTGGTGTAAATGTCAATCCGGCTAGGGTAGCATAACCTCCATAGGAACCACCCATAATACCGATGTAATCTTTATCTGCATATCCTTTGTCGACCAAAAATTCAGCTCCTGCAGTTAAGTCATCCTGCATCAATTGACCCCATTCATTGTTTCCTGCATTTAAGAATGCTTTTCCAAAACCGGTTGATCCTCTGAAATTTGGTTGGAGGACTACGTAACCACGGTTGGCAAGAAATTGTGCCCATGAATGATATCCCCAAGTATCTCTAGCCCAAGGACCTCCATGTGGCATGATGATCGCCGGAAGATTTTGCGGAACAATTCCTTTTGGTAAAGTTAGATAAGCAGATATTTCCAAACCATCAGATGACTTGTATTTTACTGGAATCATGCGAGCCAGATATTCTGTCGGAAGATTTGGTCTTGGTTTGTATAAAAATTCAATATTTCGGTCTTCTCTTCTGTAAAGGTAGGCAGCCCCTGGGTCGGTATCTGAATGTACATAAATAATCCACAAGGCCTCGTTGTCAGTCATCGAGGTGATGCTTATTTCTGAATCAGGGAATTCTTTCTTTAGGTGTTGATAGTCGGACTCAAAGGTTCTTTCCTTCCAATATATTCTGATCTTGTCTCCTGTATATTGTGTAGAGATCAATTCATTGGTCAAATCTGAAAAAAGTGCGCTTCCAAAATCTACTCTGCCTGAAGGGTCTGACTCTACTACTGTAAATGCGTTGGTGCTTAGGTCTAAGGTTCCTAATTGTGATAAGTCCGCATCACCTTTGTTAGATACGAAGTAAAACAAGTTTTTGTCTTTTGCTCCTCTTACAGGGTAGCAAGTTTCTTCAACATTGCACTCAAAGCATTTTGTAAAAATCCCTCTTGTTGTTTTTTTATAAATGACAGTTCCACCTTCTGAATTTGCTGCACTTGCCAGCGTGAGTTCGTCATCAATATTAAAATAGAAACCGGTGAAGTTTTTTGTGTTTTCTAGCATTAATTTTCTTTCCCCAGTAGCTATGTTTATTTCATATAAATCATGCCAGGCAGGATCTCTATCATTGATCCCTACGTACATCACTTCTTTGTTGGATTTTGGCACTGCCATAATAATAGCACGTACACCCTTTACGTCAGTAATGTTTCTCGATTTCGGTACTCCATTTGATTCTGTTTCTCCGTCGGGGTCAACAGCATATACTTGAAAATTCTCATCACCTCCTTTGTCCTGCACATATAAGATGTATTGCTGGTCCCTGCTCCAGAAGTAAGACCTGATGGGCCTTTTGGTGTCTGCGGTTACTGGAATTGCGGAGTCAAAAGAATCATATCTTCCTTTCACCCAAATATTGCTGATTCCTTTGTATGGTTTAATAAAGGAAATAAATTTACCAGAAGGACTAAGTTTTGCGCCTGATATTTCTGGGCTACCAAATAAAATTTCTCTATCGATAATTGGTGGTAAATCATTCTGTGCATTCATAAATGAAAAGCTGGTCATTAAGGTTAATAATACAAGGTTGAAAATAGATTTCATTACAATAAATTGAATTGATCTTGGTCTTTGTGGAAAGGTAATTTTTCTCTGACTTTCGTCAAATGTTTGTGAGCTATTTTACAAGTAAGGATTTCTTCTTTATTGTCTTCAGTGGAGATTAATTCTTCACCCAAGCAATTGAGCACTGTCGACGCACCAGAGTATTCAAAACCTTTTCCATCGGTGCCCACTCTGTTTACGCCAATACAATAACTCATGTTTTCTATTGCTCTTGCTTTAAGTAGGGTAGACCATGCATGTACTCTTGCTACTGGCCAACTTGCTACATAAACGATAAGGTCATAATTATTTTCTGCATCTTCTTTTCTTCTTGACCATACAGGAAACCGTAGGTCGTAACAAACTTGCAGATTGATTTTCCAACCTTTGTACTCAAGGATTTGCTTTTGATCTCCAGCTGAAAAATATTCATTTTCATCAGCGAGAGAAAACAAGTGTTTTTTGTCGTAGTACTGGGTTGTGCCGTCTGCTTCTACCCACAGAAATCGATTGAAGTATTGATCACCATCTTTGGTTATCATTGAACCACAAACGGCGGACGATTTTTCAAGTGCCATCTTTTTCATCCAGTTATGAGTGGTTCCATCCATTGTTTCAGCAAGTTCGACAGTGTTGTTGGTGAATCCTGTGTTGAACATTTCCGGGAGTACAATAATATCGCTTTCGCCAATGGAGAAAATCTTGCGGCCAAACATTTCGATATTGGCTTTTTTGTCTTCCCAGTGAAGATTGGATTGGATCAGATTAAGATTTAGGTAATCTTGTGCGGACATTCTAATTCTGGTATTTTTTGATTTTCTCTAGCATCGCTTCTTGTGGAACTTTTTTTCCCTCATATTCTTTCATCAAGCCTGTAAGTTCGTCTACCAATCTTGATCTAAAACCGAGCTTGAAGCCAAACTCTTTTACCAATTTGACTTCTTTGTCAGATACGTCTGCGTCAACCTTGATGAGAAAGAGTAAGTAATACAAAATGGTCATCCTTTGCATTTCATTTTCGGGAATCTTCATGTCGTAGGATTCGTAGGCAGTTTCGATTTCTTTTACCTGGTAATCTTCAACACCGAGTTCTCCCGCTACATAATCTATATAACTTCTTTCAATGACAGCAGTACCCTTGTCTTTTGCACTTAGCTTAAACAATAAGGCAATTAAGTTTCTACTTAACTCAAAATCGGATTCAAATGGATGCATAAGCTTAACTTTGTATAAAATGGGTGAAATATAGAAACGTAATTTACCCAATTTAATTTATTTGTAGAACTGCTTATTTAATATAAATCTATCCTGTTTGTCTAGCCCAAATACTATAATCCTTATTTATTGTATTTGCGCAAACAGTTCTTTTTCTTGTTTATCTTGGTGTCTAAGCATATAGATACAACGCCATTTGTATCTTTGATAAGAGCATTTAATAGAATAACGGGACTAAAAAGGTCCACCTATGAGCTTATAATAGCATAATTACTCTAAGCTTTAACGATAATAACCCCAAGCAAGAGGGAAACTTTAAGAAATTAACTTTCAATCGAGATGAAGAAGAAAATATTACTTGGTCTTATACTTTTTTTGATACTGGCTCAATTTGTACGAATTGATAAAACCAATCCACCTGTCGTAGCAGCCAATGATATTTTGAATATGACTTCTGCACCTGATGATGTTAGGTCAATGATGAAAAGAGCCTGTTACGATTGCCATTCCAATGAAACAAAATATCCTTGGTATATGGATATTGCTCCGATTTCTTGGTGGACCAAAGGTCATGTAAATAGCGCGCGAGAATCTTTAAATTATTCAGAATGGGCTGGTTTTCCAGCAGATGCTAAAAAGCACAAACTAGAAGAATCTGCATTGAAGGTTAGGAAAAAATGGATGCCTATTTCAAGTTATTTAATTGCGCATCCAGAGGCAAGGATTTCAGAAGAAGAAAGAGAGACTCTCGCCAAATGGTTTGAGTCTCAAATGTAATTTTGTATCTAAGTTTTAGTCTATTTTTTCTACTTTCTTCGTAACTCTTTCTCCAGAGCTTTCGCAAAAGAATTCTAGAATATAAATGCCTGCATCATAGGTAGAAACATCTACTTGTGTGGTAAATGATTCCAGTGTTTGTTGTTCGACCAATTTTCCATTTAGGTTGAAAATAGATAAGTCGTATTGGACAGGATTGTTTAATTCTATGGTCAGTATTTGGTCTACTGGATTGGGGAAAACAGAAATTAGGTTTTCTTCTTCGTTGTCAGCCAATTCCGTAGGCTCTTGGTTGTTGTAATCAAACAATGGTAGTAATAGACCTCTACGGATGTATGCGTTGATAATTTGTTCAGAATTGCTCTTACTCCAAGAATTTCCAAATGGTTTGGTTTTTTGTTCTCTATCGATTTGGTTTTCTCCTCCGTTTACCATGATGCTTTCAAATTCTCCATCATGAGCATGATTATGATCAAGACACAAAGCAGTATTTTCTACCTCAGCCAATGATTCTTGGTGATTGGCATAGTTGGTGTGGCTCAATGCATGTACACAAGTCTGTGCAAATTGTACAAGGTATTTATTGGCCAATGAAAAAGTATTGTTTTTAGAAATACTGACAGTCATAAAATCACCTGGATCATTACAATAAATTTGTGCTGATGCTCTAAATGCCAAATCCAATGGATCGTCCAAAAGATTTATAACCGCATTGATATCATTTGCGGAAGCGAGATCACGGACATAATTATTAAGAGGCGTATCTCCATTTCTTTGATCAGGATCAGAAAAAACGAGATATCCCATCATGTCAAACATATTCTGAAGTTCTTCCGGATATTCTTGTAAGATGATTTCCTCAACAATAGGCATATGTGCCCAGTCAAGTTGGTCCGTATTGTTTGCTTTTGCAATATCAACCAAATGTAAATTCATTGCCAATCGAAGAGTTTCCAATTGCACTGGACTAATAATGTCATCACTGTTGGTAAGCATTAAAATCCTAAGATTGGTTGTCTTCCATTTCTGAATGGAACGATCGGCTGTTTCTTCTTTTTCTTGATACCAAAGTTGGGCATCCGTACTTTCTAGTCGATCCACAAAGTGATCGATATCAGCCTGACTAAGAAATGGAAAATTGCAGGTTATTGCTCCTCCTTTATGGCTTTGGAAATTAGCAGTAGAACATTGTGCTTGCGATAATGTAGGAATTGAAATTATAGCAAGACAAATGAGAAATAATAAGTTGTTTAATTTCTTCATCATTAATTAATTGAATTAGTATAAAATCAAACTCAAAATTAATGAATGATCGAGACTTCGGTCAGGGTTTTGTGTTAAATTAAATTTAAATGAAAAGGCTAAAAGCGCAATGCTTTTAGCCTTTTGTGTCTTTCCTAGGATTAACAAAATCTTTTTTAATCAGAAAAGCTATTTATCCGATCCTTCTGTTTCTTCATTTTGTACCGTTGTAGCTCCTCCACAACCTTCAATAATTGCCTCAAATTCTGCTCCTAATATGGTTTCAAAATCTGGCAAAAGTTCGATGCTGACTTCTGCATCATAGGTGATATCAGAACCATCTTGCAAGGTGGCGTCTGATTCAATAATATCTCCTGATTCAATAACGGCAACAGTACCCGCCGCGTAAGTACCCGTTTCAATCACATTGGTTGCGCAACTAGGATCCGAGATATTGATGGTATAGTCTTCAACTTCTCCAAAATTGAAGCTGCCACAAGGGTCAGGTTGATTGTCAAATCTCATTGCGATACGCATACGGACATTACCAAGCGTTGCAGTAGCAGGAATGGTAAATGATCCAGTTTGTGTGTTTTGATCAGCACCTCCTTGGTCGAATACATTTTCTCCCGCATCCGTAAAGTCTCCATTGTTGTTGTAGTCAATCCAAATCATCCAATACTCATCGTAAAGCGTAGCTTCCCATTCAGGCGTTAAAGTGAAATCATAGGTTTCATTTACGTCCACATCAATGGTGATGGAAGAGAAATCTCCATATCCGTCATCCGTACCTGATACATTGCTAACTCCTGCCACTTCTATGCTTTCGATCCATTCTTCACTTGCATCATCTCCACTTGCATCGCAGTATACTACATCTTGCGAGTCAAAGCTGAAGGTAGAAGAGGTTGTTCCGCTTCCGCAAATGTTTGTTGGTGTTACTCTCCAGAAGTAGGTAGTGTTGGCGCTTAAGTTACTGGTAAGAGTAAAAGAGCCGCCAGCATTTGAGCTTGACTCTACGATTGATGAAAAAGCGGGATCGGTTGCTATCTCAAAATTGTATGCGGTAGCATCCATATCCGTTTCCCATGTAAGGGTTAGATTGGTTTGCGTAGATACATTGGTTGCACCATCCATTGGTGTTAAAAGATTTATGGATCCTGGGGCAACATCTCTTATGTCAAGATTCAAATCAAGCGTCTTGGGCGTAGTGGTGGATGTTCCAGTTACTTCCAAGGCGTAGGTTCCAGACGCAGCTGAACCAGTGTTAGAAATTGTTAGTGTTGTGCTTGAACCTGGTGTTACAGGATTTGATGAAAAACCTGCTGTTGTTCCTGCAGGGAGTCCAGTTACACTTAAAGTGACTGGATCCATAAAGTTTAGTGTGGCTCCTACATCGATCGTATATACGGCGTTGTCGGGACTACAAATTTCTACAGTTTCTTGGTTTGCGCTAAGAGTAAAATCAGCTGCACATTCTCCGTCTGTTCCGGGATTCAATTCGAGGATTGCATTGTAGACATTAAGACGTCCGCCGGTCACTGTAATTCCGTTAAGTGCTGCTATGGGATCAACACCATTCAATATGGCGTCTTTAAGATCCAATGCAAAGGTGGCAGGATCTGCTTTATAATCTGTAATGAAGTCATCACAGGCAGCTGCTACGAGAAGCCCGACTGTACCCGCTACTTGTGGTGTTGCCATTGAGGTGCCGGTAAGATTTCCATAATTACTTCCAGTTGTAGTTGATAAAATTCCTGTGCCTGGAGCACCCAGGTCGATGGTTGTTAATCCAAAAGCTGCTCCATTGTTTTTGGCATCTGTATTTGTGGTATTTGTTACAGAAATAAGATAATCACTAGGGCAAGCTGTAGGTACATCACCTTGTGCATCTACGTCGGTATTTGCATTGGCAGTAGCGCCACAACTTATAATTCCTTGCATACCTAAGTCGTCATACATTCCACACCAAAGAGGGAAATTGTCAGGATCTCCAAAATCAACTCCAAAAGAAGCATTGGTTGAAACAACAAATGAACCTTCGGCACCATCTGTATCGTTGTAAGCTGTCCGCTCGTCAAGAATGTATCCGTATGCTGCAACGACTGTTGCCTCATTTCCACTCGATCCAGCCACCAACATTAATTTTACATCCCAATTGATACCAGAAACTCCTTGCGCATTGTTTCCTTTTGCTCCAGAAATTCCTGCTACATGCGTTCCGTGATTATCTACAGGTAAGCCTCCATCATTGCCGAATGCATCCCAGCCATTGATGTCATCTATGTATCCATTTCCATCATCATCAATGCCATTGCCTGCAATTTCGTCGACATTGACCCAAATGTTTGGTACCAAGTCTTCATGTCCTATATCAAACCCGCCATCTACAATGGCGACAACGATATCATCTCCTTGCGTGGTTGTCCCACCAGTCGAAATATCCCAAGCTTCAGGTGTGTCCATATCTGCACCTGGAGTTCCTCCTGATTGTCCGGTGTTTTCATGAGCCCATTGACTGCCATATTGAGTATCGTCTGGTGTAGTGGTTCTCAGATTTACGTTTGTGTGGTTGTGTTGTGCTACTAAAATGTTTTTATGTCCACGGACTTGATCTAAGATAGCATTCTGGTCTTTGTCGGTTGGGTCGTATTTTACCAACCAAAGATTAACAGATTGAGAAAGGCATCTTTCTGGTGTGAAAGAAATCTCATTATTTACTGTTTCCTTAAAGCTTCTGCAAAAGGATTCTATGCTTGTATTTTTCTCAAGCTTTAGAATAATATCTCCTTGAATAATATTTTCTTCTTGTGCATTGATGGTTCCCGCTAAGAAGAGAAGTAAAAAAAAGAATACGCTCTTTTTCATGTGTAGTGAATATTGAATTAATAAAAACCATGATTAGAAGAATCTTAGTTTCAAATATAAGTTTTTCAATACCATAACGCTATGGCTTTTTGGTAAAATAGCCGATTTGAGGGCAATTCTATGCCCTTAAATATCTAAGAAAACAGTCTGTGCAGTATAAATACTATATGGCCTCAGAACAATCTTCTTCTTTTGCCAAGAAATGGTAGGTTGAAGTGGTGTGTTCCGCTTTTTGCTCTATGGATATTATTTTGGTTGATTCTTCACCGTAATAGCAGCCAACTTTTTTACTTGCGCAAGAGGTAAGAAGCGTGGTGGAAGTGATTACAAAAAGGCCGATAAGAATTTTTTTGTTGTTCATCATGTAGGATTTTATAAATGATTGTATGCTTTAATAACGCTTCCGAAAAGAAAAATGTGACAATTTTTGAGAATAAATTTGGAGAATGTCTCCATGGATCTAAAATTGAATACTATGATTTCCTTTGAGAAAAGGAAAGTGATAAAAAAGCGCCTACCGTAAGGCAGGCGCTTTTTTATTTGTGGTATTTGTTTTTAAAATGCCCATCCGATGTTGAATCCAAAAGCTACTCCATTTCCATAAAGAATATCAAGGGTAAGCGCTGTCGCATCATCTACTACATCTGAGGAAGTCCAGTTTTCTCCAGACAAGCTTGCGGCATAACCAAGATTAAATCCAACAGTGAAGCCTTTGTCTGCCATAAATTCTGCGCCCACAATAAATTGTCCAAAAGTTGAACTATTTATATCTACAAAAACATCATTAAAATTTTGGTCTGTGAAGAGTAAGTCATCTATTCCAAGCGGATTAAAGAAAACGCCTGCCCCAACATAAGGAGTGAAGTTCTTGTCTAAGAATAGGTATCTGCCTCTGATTCCTCCTTTAATAATTTGAAGTCCAAGACCTGCACCCACATCTATTGCGATTTTAGGTTGTACATAATATGTTCCATTTAGTCCAAATCCAGCAAGTGATTTAAATCCTGATTCAGCGGTGATAGCAAAAGTTCTATCTGCTCTAGGGTTATCTGGATACGTTTTTTCTTTTTTTACAGTTTGGCTTCTATTGGATTGTACTTCCGTAGATCGCGTTTCTGTTTTTGCTGGTCTTTGTTTTTTCTTAGATTTTTTTCTGCTTTGGGCAGAGAGACTCATTGATGTTACAAGGAGTAAAATTAAAATTGGAATGCATTTTTTCATGATAGTGTATTGAAGTATTATTCGATTAATAATTAATTTTTTTTTTTTAAAACGCGTAGCCAAGATGTAAAGAAAAGCTCACGCCACTTCCATAGATTCTATCTATTGAGTTGATAAACGTATCAGAGTATTGATCGATTACTTCAAAACTTTGTCCATTGACTTCAATATCTGTATCAATGGTTTGATTTAATGAAATCCTGTAACCAAGATTGAATGCAACTACAAATCCTCCCTGGGCCATCCATTCAATTCCCGTAATGGCTTGCGTGTAATATGATTTATTCAATTGTACATCAACAAAAACCTCTTCCGGCGGAGTAGTTTCGTCAAGATCTAAATCTAGTGAAACCAATTCTGGTTCGGGTAATCCAAATTCTTGTGGAGACATATTAAAGCCTAGTCCCAAAATCGGTGAAAACTCCTGATCTAAAAACAGATACCGCACTCTGGCGCCAAACTTTGCTCCTTGCAAGCCTAAGCCTGCTCCAGCATCAATAGCTAGTTTTGGAACGACATAATAACTTACATTCAACCCACTGCCGGCCATGGTTCTAAATCCAGCTTCAGTGGTGATGGCTACTTTTCTGTCAGCTCTAGGATTGTCGCTACTTGAATTGCTTTTTCTTGAATTCTGAGCCATTGAAAGGCTAGTGAAACCTAGAAAGGCTATGAGTAAAAAGAGTGTTTTTTTCATTTTAGAAGTTTTAATATAAAGGGGTTATACAATCAAGACGACCAAATCATCTTTTAAGTTGCATAGCAGTATTTAAGAAATAGTTAAATGGATTTAGGATAGTTGTTATTGTGTCTTGTTGATTTATGTATAAAGTTACTACATTTTCTTCCAATTAAGACAATGCTGTAAACAATACTGCTGCTAACACTCCTCCCAGTATAGGTCCTACAACTGGAACCCAAGAATAGCCCCAATCAGAGGTTCCTTTGGACCCCATAGGTAGAATTGCATGCATGATACGAGGAGCCAAGTCTCTTGCTGGGTTGATGGCATATCCAGTGGGTCCTCCTAGTGAAGCACCGATACCAATCACGATCAATGCAACAGGTAATGCTCCGATGGATCCAAGTCCTACCACTGCATTTTCAATTCCATCGGCTTGGAATGAAGGTTCTGCCATGTAAAGGACCGTGAACACCAAAACGAATGTTCCTATAAGTTCCGTAATGGTATTCATAAGGTGATTGGGTATGGCTGGTCTATTGCAGAAGGTGTGGACTTTGATCTCTCCATCCTCAGTATTGTGATAGTGATTGTAGTATGAAATCCAGACCAACAAAGCACCCAAAGCTGCTCCTATCATTTGAGCAGCAATGTATGATCCTACCAAGCTCCATGAAAACTTTCCAGCTACCGCCAAACCAATGGTCACGGCAGGATTAAGATGTGCTCCACTGATAGGACCTGCGATAAGGACACCGGCAAAAACTGCAATCCCCCATCCAATATTTATAAATAAAAAACCTCCATTGTTTCCTTTGGTTTCTGAAAGTAGGGCATTTGCAACTACTCCGTTACCTAAAAGGAGTAGGATCATTGTTCCTAGAACTTCTGCTATAAATGGTGACATAATTTTATTCTTTAGACCATGCTTTAGATCGTTCAACAGCCTCAGACCATGAACTTAATAATTCTTCTTTTTTTGCTTTTTTAATTTTTGGTGCAAACTTTTCATCTACTTGCCATTGTGCTTGTAGCTCTTTGACACTCGACCAGAAACCTGTTGCCAATCCGGCAAGGTAGGCTGCACCCAAGGCCGTTGTTTCAAGTACAGTGGGCCTTACTACTTTGGTGCCAAGCAAATCTGATTGAATCTTTAATAAAAGATTGTTTGATACCGCCCCTCCATCTACTCTTAGCTCTTTAAGTTTTGATTTTGTATCTGCTTCCATGGCTCTTACTACATCTGCTACTTGGAAACCGATACTCTCCAAAGCAGCTCTTGTAATATGAGCTTTTGTTGTTCCTCTTGTTATTCCCACAATTGTTCCTCTTGCATACTGATCCCAATAAGGAGCACCTAGTCCAGTAAGTGCGGGAACAAAATAAACGCCTCCATTGTCTTCTACTTTATTCGCAAGTGCCTCACTCGCTTTGGCAGTTTTAATAATCTCAAGTCCATCTCGTAGCCATTGAATAGCGGCTCCCGCTACAAAAACAGATCCTTCCAAGGCATAGGTTGTTTTGCCATTGATTTGCCATGCAATGGTGGATAATAAATTGTTTTTGGACCTGACAATTTTATCTCCGGTGTTCATTACCAAAAAGCAACCTGTTCCGTAAGTATTTTTTGCCATTCCTGGCTTGGTGCACATCTGACCAAACAAAGCGGCTTGCTGATCACCAGCAATTCCTGCAATTGGAATTTCTGATCCTAGAAAGGATGCATCTAGGTCTCCATATACTTCACTTGATGATTTTACGGATGCCAGCATGATTTTTGGCACATTGAGCATTTTCATCAATTTGGTATCCCACTTCAATGTCTTGATATTAAAGAGCATGGTTCTGCTCGCATTGGTCACATCTGTTACGTGATGCTTACCTTTTGTCAAATTCCAAATCAACCAAGTATCTATTGTTCCAAATAATAGTTTGCCCGCTTCTGCTTTTTTTCTTGCGCCTTTGACATTGTCCAGAATCCAGTTGACTTTGGTTCCAGAGAAGTAAGCATCAAGTACAAGACCTGTTTTGGTTTTTACAGAAGATGCATTGCCTTCTTTCTTTAGCTTATCGCAAAAAGCAGCGGTCCGCCTGTCTTGCCAGACGATGGCATTGTAGACTGGTTTGCCGGTCTCTTTATCCCAGACAACGGTAGTTTCTCTTTGATTGGTTATGCCTATTGAAGAAACAGCTCCTGGCTTAATTTTGCACTTCTTGACCACAGATTTTAGTACAGACAATTGGGTTTTCCAAATATCCATTGGATTATGTTCAACCCATCCTGGCTTGGGATAAATTTGTTTGAATTCCTTTTGAGATGTACCAACAATGTTTCCTTTGTGGTCGAAAACAATAGCTCTTGATGACGTAGTCCCTTGATCTAATGCAATAACATACTTTTTCTTCATGCCAATGAGCGTTAACTTTTGATTGATTAAAATTCAATATACTGAAGTAATTTAAATTTATTCAATAAGACGTAGCAAAGTGGATGAAAAGAAAGGTCTGGATTTTCTAGGTGTGGATTGCTTCTAACGTTTTATTGATTTGAATGCTGGCCATGTCGTACACTTTGGGATTGGTGTCTGGGTTGATCATGGATAATTCTGTGCAGGCCAAAACGATGTTGTTTTCTTTTGTGTATTTTTCAATCAACTGGTTGTGTGCGCCCACATTCTTTTTGAGATTGATGTCCTTATAAACTTCTCTTCTTATGTGGTCGATACTTTTCATATCTTCAATTGAAGGCTTGATAACTTGAATGCCATTCTTGTTGAAGTAAGATTTTATGTATTCGGAATTCATGGTGTATTCTGTTCCGAAAAGGATGATCTCTTGGGTATTATTTTCCTTTAATGTATTTACAGTTTCTTTCAGAGGATGTATAATTGGTGTAGGAAAACTTTCTTGACTGATGATGATGTCAATGGTTTCGTGCAGGGTGATGTTGGGGACAAGAATGTGATCAATATTCAATGCGGTTAACTGAAGTAAGTATTGATACACTGTAGCGTGTAGCTCATCAGAATAGTGAGGCAATTGTTGGTTGATCTGATCGAAGTCGGTGTTTAGCAATTTGAATGGATAGGTACTGAATCCGCCATGCTTTGCATTGTATCGTCGATTTAGTTCTTCAATATAAAACAGTGTTGACTTGCTAGCTAGACCTAAGATGCCCGTATTGACCTTCATGAAATTTTTTATCCTCTCCTTAAAATGTAATTGGCAAAATAATTTTTGCTGTCCGTGAGTTTGGCGAAAATTCTAAAGTCTGTATTGGCGATGATTTTGTTAAGAACTTCATCGTTGTACTTTCTTGATATTTCTGTGTGTATTTTTTCGTCTTTGCCAAAAGTAAATTCCATACCTAAGGAGTCAATTGAAACACGTTGTTCTTTGGTGCTGACCAAGAAACTTTTAGCGACTCCAGTTTTTTCATCGTATTCAGCTAAATGCGTAAAATTTTTTACATCAAATTGACCACCCAATTCGTCATTGATTCTTGTGAGTAGATTGAGATTGAAATCTCTCGTGTAGCCTTCCTTGTCGCTATAGGCTGGTATTATGATAGAAGCAGACTTCATCAAATCAACACCCAATAGTAGCTTGTCATTCGTTTTTAAATTTGACCCAAGCTTGTAGATGAACTCTTCAGCAAGCTCGTCACTGAGGTTTCCGATATTCGAGCCAAGGAAAAGAACCACTTTTGGATGTGGAGTTTCCTTAAGGGACTGAAGCACTTCAAAATAATCCCCTTGTTTGGTCTTTACTTTTATGCTCGGAAGTTCATGGGTCAAACTTTCTTCCAGTTTGTCCAATGCGTTCTGAGAAATATCAACTGGCAGGTAGGCGAAATTGCAGTTTTGTTTGCACAATTCTTTCAGTAGTTCTTTAGTTTTTAAACCGTCTCCTGCACCTAACTCTATAAGTTCAAAATAACTCTCTTTGTCAATACCAAAGTTCTCGATAATCTGTTGAGATTGTTGTTGAAAAATCTCCAATTCGGCACGCGTTAAATAGTATTCTGAAGAGTGCATGATTTTTACAAACAGATCATCGCCTATTTCATTGTAAAAATACTTCGATGGAAGTGTTTTAGGTGAGCTGCTTAATCCAGCCAATACATCTTCTTTAAATTGATTGTTCATCTTTATTTTACTAATCGGATTCCTGTGAATTGCCATCTGGCATCGGGGTGAAAAAAATTACGGTATGACTTTCTGCTGTGATTTTCTGCAGTAGCAACAGAAGCACCTCTTAATACCATTTGGTTGATCATGAATTTGCCGTTGTATTCCCCAATAGCTCCCTCTGCTTTGTTGAAATTTGGATAGGGTAAATAAGCACTGTTGGTCCATTCCCAACGCTGGCCCCAGTTTAATTCATCTGCAGCGACTTCCCATTCAAATTCAGTCGGCAATCTCATACCTTTCCATTCTGCAAAAGCTGCAGCTTCATAAAAGCTGATGTGTTTTACGGGTTCTTTAGGATTCACTTTTTTGAGTCCTGCCAAGGTAAAATGATGCCATTCTCCTTTTATTTTATGCCAATAAAGTGGTGAGTTAATATCATGCCCTTGAACCCAAGACCATCCTTCATCCAGCCACAGATTGAAATCAGTATAACCACCTGCTTCAATAAACTCTAAAAACTCGCCATTGGTCACTAGTGTGTTGCTTATCTCAAAGTCATGCAGATACACTTTATGCACTCCCAATTCATTGTCGTAACAAAATGCTTCTCCTTGAAATCCAATCTCATAGACTCCTTCTTTGAATGAGTGAAAGTCCGTTGATCCTTGATTCTTTGGTATATAGGCCTTTCTTTCTGCATCATAAACTGGAAAGAGTGGATTGTGTCCCAACATATATTTTATGTCGGTCAACAATAGTTCTTGGTGTTGTTGTTCGTGGTGTATACCTAGAATGATGAGTTCCTTAAGGTTTTCATCAAGATCATTTGAGATCAGTTTCGTTACTGCCTGGTCAACATGAGTTCGGTATTTGTATATTTCTTCAACACCTGGTCGAGTCATATTTCCTCTATTGGCTCTAAATACTCTGTCTCCCGCATTGTTGTAGTAACTATTGAATAGGAAATTAAAGTCTTTATGGAATTCCTTGTAGTCGGATAGATAAGGCTTAAGAATAAAAGTCTCAAAAAACCAAGTAGTGTGTGCAAGATGCCATTTTGCTGGACTAGCAAAAGGAACTACTTGAACCACGTGGTCTTCAATGGTAAGAGGCTTACATATCGCCAATGTATGAGCTCTCGTTTCGGTGTACTTTTTTACAATATTCATTTTCCCCGTAAAAGTTTACGATTATTTAACGCCTATGGGCTTGATTAGGTTTTCATTCAATAAAATGATCCAGTAAATTGACAAACATAAAACAAAAGTCTTTAACTATCAGGTAGTTAGATTCGGTCAAGTAGAAATGATAAAAGCACAAAATCGTGGGGTCAAAAAATATTTGAAATATTTTCAAATAGAAGGGAACTTTTTAGTCCAATCTTACGTCTTAAAGTGATTATTCAAAACACCAATAAAGTGGAAAACCAAATAGTACTTGTAAAGCCAGAGACTTTCAGCAATGAAAACCATTGGTATCCGAAGGCGTTGAATGCCACAATACACCCAATGGTAAACTTCTTTCTAAACCTCGATGAAAGAAAGATAGTATCTAGATATTGTCACCTAAACCCTATGGTAGATCGTGACAATCTCAGAGAGATTTTATCCTATAGATGTAAGCATTTCCTTTGGAGTGGAGCTGACTTGTTTAATGCGACATCAGAAGATGGAAATAGGCAAATGGTAGTGATAGAAAATAATTCTTGTCCATCTGGGCAAAAGTCCATGCCATTGGTAGATGATCATAAAGAGGAAGGATCCTATAAACTATTAATCGAAAGAACATTTAAGCCATACCTCAAGCCCAAACAGGGCGTATCTCGAATTAATGGAAAGCTAGGGGTGATCTATGATAAAAACCATATGGAGACCTCAGGCTATGCTGCTGTAATTGCAGATGTATTTAATGAGGATGTTCTATTGATTCCATACTACGACGGAATTGAAAATAAAACAGTAAAATTTGATAATGGTGTCCTTCATGTTTTATTCGAAGGTGAATGGATTCCGATGCGAGCCGTATTTAGATATGTAACCCAGAAGCCTTGGAATAGATTGCCCTTGCATTGTAAGACCAAAATATTGAATCCTATTGTGGCTTGTTTGGCAGGTGGGCGCAATAAGATGGTTGCCGCCAAAGCATATGATTTATATAATTCTGAGTTGTCAGGTTCTGGTTTAAAAATTAATATTCCTGAAACTATTTGGGATATCAGTAAAGCTGAGATTCCTTTGTGGGTGCAGAAACTGGGAGGTCATGCTGTAGTAAAAATTCCTTATTCTAATGCTGGTCAAGGGGTTTATACAATCACAAATGAAAAGGAGTTGGAGTCCTTTATGCAAACTGACATCAATTATGAACGATACATAGTTCAAAGTCTTATTGGTAATTATAATTGGAGTTCGAGAAGTGAGGATGGGAAATACTACCATGTGGGGACGATACCAACCAATAATGGATCAACTTATGTGGCAGATATTAGAATGATGGTGAGCAGTACCGAGAAAGGAATAAGGCCACTTTGTATTTATTCTCGTAGGGCAAGTGAGCCATTGACCAATGACTTGAAGGAAGGAAGTAATTCGTGGGCAATGTTGGGAACAAACTTGTCTATTAAAAAGGGTGAAAATGAGTGGGGTTCAGATACCAATAGACTCATGCTCATGGATAGACGCGACTTTAATAAACTTGGACTTGGACTTGATGATCTGATTGAGGCTTTTATACAGACAGTACTTTCTACCATTGCCATTGATAAAATGTGTATCAATCTCTACAACTCTAAAGGGAAGTTTAAACAAAGACTTTTCAAGTCTTTGAATAACGATGCTACACTTTTGAATGAAATAATGTTATGAAAGAGTATCGCATCCTTTGTCTTACAGACCATAAAAAGCATAGTCAAGAAAACTCATTGTATGCATTGGTGTCCGCCATGTCTCAACATGAGCAATGCAAAGAGCTTGTAGTTGCTAGCCGTTCAAATGAAGCTAATAATACTTTTTTTGATGGCGATGATTTTGAAAATTTATATGGTTTAAAAATAGAGGCTTCTTTTTCATACGAATCAGCCAAAGAAGATCTACTAAAAACTGATTATAACATATCTTCTTCTGATTACGATATAGTTTTTCTAAGACTTCCTAGACCTGTTTCTGATGAATTTCTGACCAATTTAGAAGCTTCATTTGATTCAAAATATATTATTAATAGGCCATCTGGAATCATAAGATGTAGCAATAAATCAGTATTGCTTAATTTTCAAGATGTGTGTCCTCCAATTAAGTTGTGTTATTCGATTGAAGAGATTTTGGAATTTTCGAAGAAATACGATTTGGTATTAAAACCACTAAGAGAATATGGAGGAAAGGGTCTATTGAGGATTAAAGGGGATAGACTCAATGATGGTAAGGAAAACCATTCTACTAGTAAGTACTTAAGAAGTATTAAATCAACCATCGAAGAAGAAGGATACTTGGCCATGAAATATCTTAAAAATGTCGATCAAGGAGATAAAAGATTGATTGTGGTTGGAGGAAAAGTCCTTGCTGCATCACTCAGACTTCCTGCTAGTGATTCTTGGCTTTGTAATGTGGCAATGGGTGGTAGGTCAGTCATGTCCCAACCAGATAAAACTGAGTTAAAAATCATTGAGGCCATAAATCCTTACTTATCAGAGAATGGAATTTTAATTTATGGTGCTGACACACTGGTTGATGATGACGGAAATAGGATCTTGTCTGAAATCAATGCATTAAGTATTGGAGGATTCCCTCAAGCTGAAGAACAAACTGGAAAACCGATTATTCAAATGACGATAAATAAAATTTTTGCCGATGCAGATATTTACTTCAACAAATGATTTACCTCTAATAACTGAATTTAATTTAGATGAGATTCCAAAAGGTGAAATAAGACACTTTTGGCTAAAAATTGTTTCAGATGGTTTTGGCAATCCGATAAGCATTCCTTTGCTTGTAGCAAGAGGTATTGAGGATGGTCCTGTATTGGGCTTGACAGCTGCTGTACATGGCAACGAGTTAAATGGTATTCCTGTAATCCAACGATTATTTGGTGAAATAGATGTGAATGAGCTAAGAGGTACAATCATAGGAGTGCCTGTAGTGAATGTGCCTTCCTTTATGAGAAAAAAAAGAAGGTTTAACGATGGGGTAGATCTCAATCACATCATGCCAGGTAAAAAGAACGGAAACGTCTCTGAGATTTATGCTTTTAGATTTATAGACAGGTTGGTTAAAAATTTTGACTACCTGATTGATTTACATACTGCTTCTTTTGGACGAGTTAATTCTTATTATGTAAGGGCTGACATGGAACAGGAGGCCACCAAAGAATTGGCCTTACTTCAGAATGCTGATATTATCGTTCATAACCCTCCTTCTGATGGTACACTAAGGGGTGCTGCGGATGAGTTGGGCATACCTGCCATCACTTTGGAAGTAGGCAATCCAAGTATCTTTCAAAAAAGATTGATCAGAAGCGGCATGGAGGGAATCCACAATGTATTATGCCACCTTAAAATGATCGATGACGAAATTGAACAAGCAGATAAAAAAACCATCCTTTGTCAAAGTTCTTATTGGTTGTATACGGATAGAGGTGGCTTGTTGAATTTGGAAGTGGATTTAAGGGAACAATTGGTCAAGGGGCAGAAAATTGGAACCATCCGTGATATTTTTGGGAATGAACTTGAAGAATACTTTGCGCCGGAAGATGGTATTGTCGTAGGTAAAAGTGTTAGTCCAGTAAATCAATCTGGTGGAAGAATTTTGCACCTAGGGATTATTACAGATTAAGAAATTATTTAAATTAGTCCATTATTTAATACAAAAAGAAACCATGTATTTATCCAATTACTTTTTTAATGATGTTCCATGAAGAATTCCTATTTTGATCTGATAGATCAGAGCTATTATTTCCCGCAAGAAGGCTTTGATTTGAAGGATAATTACCTTTCCTTTCACGGCATTTCGCTGAAGTATTTAATAAAAAAATACGGCACTCCATTCAAACTTCTCTACCTCCCTCGAATTGGAGAACAAATAAAAAAAGCAAGAAATCTTTTCAATAGAGCTATTAAAAAGAACAATTATAGAGGCAGCTACAACTATTGTTATTGTACTAAGTGTTCTCATTTCGCACATGTTGTAAAAACTGCTTTAAAGGAAGGTGTTCATATTGAAACATCTTCTTCTTTTGATATAGACTTGATATTGAAGTTATTAGATGAAGGAACAATACATAAATCCACGATCGTGGTCCATAATGGTTACAAAACCGAATCATACTTAGAAAAGATAATCAAGCTTAATCAATTGGGTTTCAAAAACTCAATACTTGTATTAGACTCAAAATCTGAAATTACAAGAGTAAAAAAGTATGCAGCTAAGTTGGAAAAGCCATTGAAAATTGGTATCCGAATGGCTATTGATGAAGAACCCCAGTCTGCATACTATACTTCGAGACTTGGTATTCGCCCGAGTGAAATTTTAGATTTGTACAAAGAACAGATTAAAGATGATCCGACACTTACATTGAAGATGTTTCACTTCTTTGTTGATTCAGGCATTAAGGACAATTTGTACTACTGGGGTGAATTTCAAAAGGCATTGAAGCTCTTTGCAGAATTGAAAAAAGAAGTTCCAGAATTGAAAGCCTTAAATCTTGGAGGTGGCTTTCCGATTAGGAATAATCTAGGATTTGAATATGATTATGAATACATCATCAATGAGATCGTGAGAAACATCAAAACGGTCTGCCAAGAAGAAAATATTGATGAGCCAGATATTTTCACGGAATTCGGAAAGTATACCGTTGGAGAAAGTGGTGCAATCATCTTTTCGGTGTTAGAACAAAAACAGCAAAACGACAGAGAGAGTTGGTATATGATCGATAATAGTCTGATGAATACAATTCCAGATGCTTGGTCTATACTAGAAAAGTTTATTCTATTACCCGTCAATAAATGGGAAAACGAATACACCAAAATCAATATTGGTGGTATTAGTTGTGATCACTCTGATTATTATAACTCGGAAGATTTTAATCAACAAATCGTGCTACCTAAATACAACGATAGTGACAATGAGCCTTTATATATCGGCTTCTTTCATACTGGAGCATATCAGGATTCAATTAGTGGGTATGGGGGTATCAAACATTGTCTGATTCCATCACCAAAACTCATCATAGTGGATCGTGATGAAACAGGAAATTTTGTCGACAGTATCTACAGAAACGAACAAACAGTTGGCGAAATGCTTTCAATTCTTGGATATAAAAATGGGAATAATGAAGAATAAAAATTTTGCTGGTATTGAAGCTCAATATGGTTCCTTTGACAACGCCAAGGTTTTACTCCAATCTATTGCCTATGATGGAACAAGTACATGGGGTAAAGGGGCAGACAAAGGATTTGAGGCATTTATGGATGCAGCTGAAAACATGGAACTCTACGATATTGAGACTGATTCAGAAGTGTACAAAAAGGGCATTCATACCTTGGATGAGCTTAATGATTTTTCATCTCCGGAGGATATGTTTGCTCAAACTTACCAAAAAGCAAAGGAGCTTTTGAAGTATAATAAATTCAATACTTTTTTTGGAGGTGAGCATTCAATCAGCATAGGAATACTAAAGGCATATTATGAATATTTCAATGATATCACCGTATTGCAATTGGATGCACATGCAGATCTAAGAGCCAATTATGGTGGTACCCCATACAATCATGCCTGTGCCGTTTACGATGCTAGTAAACATTGCAATTTACTACAAGTAGGTATCAGGAGTATGGATGTTTCTGAAAAGGAAGACATGAATTTTAATAAAGTGTTTTTTGCTGATGCGATAAAACAAAATAATTCATGGATGAGGGATTCAATCGAGTTGATGACCAATGATGTTTACATCACTTTGGATTTGGATGTTCTTGATCCTTCCATTATGCCAGCAACTGGAACACCCGAACCTAATGGCTTGACCTGGTCTGAAATAACCAACTACTTGAAAATGGTTTTTGCCAATAAAAATGTTGTTGGTTTTGACATGGTTGAATTGGCACCCATTGAAGGATTTCACGCGCCCCAATATTTGGCTGCAAAGCTGTATTACAAAATGCTTTCTTATAAATTTAGTTGAATGAAAAAGGGAAAAATAAGTCAGTTTATAACAGAACACTATAAACATTTTAACGCTGCTACTTTGGTCGATGCAGCACAAGAATATGAAAATCAGCTAGATCGTGGTAATAAAATGATGATTACCATGGCGGGTGCTATGAGTACTGCGGAATTGGGAAAATCATTGGCAGAAATGATACGACAAGATAAAGTACATATCATTACTTGTACAGGAGCAAATTTGGAAGAAGATGTATTTAATCTGGTCGCCCACAATCATTACAAAAGAATACCCAATTACAGAGACCTTTCTCCAGAACAAGAAAAAGAACTATTGGATAATCACTTTAATAGAGTTACCGATACGTGTATTCCTGAAGCGGAAGCTATGAGAGCCATTGAAGAACATCTATACAATGTTTGGAGGGATGCGGATGAAAAAGGAGAAAGTTATTTCCCTCATCAATACTTTTATAAAATTTTATTGAGTGGTGAATTAGAAGATAAATATCAGATAGACCCTAAGGACAGTTGGTTGTTGGCTGCCGCTCAAAAGAATATTCCGATCATCGTTCCTGGTTGGGAAGATTCAACCTGCGGGAATTTCTTCGCTTCATATTGTATACAGAAAGATCTTGTGCCAGGTACCATGAAATCAGGCATTCAATATATGATGTATTTGTCCAAATGGTATCAAGAAAACACGAAGAATAATGGAGTGGGATTTTTCCAGATAGGGGGAGGTATTGCAGGTGATTTTCCTATTTGTGTAGTACCAATGTTGCATCAGGACCTAGAGCTGAACGATATACCTATGTGGTCTTACTTTTGTCAAATTAGTGATAGCACAACGAGCTATGGATCCTATTCAGGAGCGGTGCCCAATGAAAAGATCACTTGGGGTAAACTACTTCCTGAGACACCAAAATTTGTTATTGAGTCAGATGCCACAATCGTAGCGCCACTGGTTTTTGCTTATGTACTAAATTGGTAGTGCAAAATATGGAGGACAGAAAGATGAGATTCCGAAAAATGACGATAGATGATTTAAAAAAAACGCTGAAACAAACTGAATAAATTAAGAACGATGAATAGTTGACTTCCACTCAATCTTAAAATATATCAAAAACAAGAAGCATGGGAAAGCCTCGAATTGTAAAAGATTATGAAAAATTAACCGAAGAAATTCTTGCTCAAATCAAGTTAGAATATCCATTCGGGTTTGAGAAAAAACTAATTACTTTCAAAAACAAAGACAACAAATTTGTCAGTGCCTTGCCTTTTGAGACTGACGATTATTATTATTTGATTCGTATGACACGTGATGAAGCGCAGCAGATCATGGAAGAAGATGAAGACTACGATGAAGACGGTAACTTATCGGATGAAGCGAAAGAAAGGTTAGAAGAGGAGTTGGATGATTAGGAAGGGTTGTTGAAAGTTGATTTTTAAAATTGGACTTGAATTCTTTTATAGTCCTAATATTCCAATATTTTGGATAATGGAATTGATATGTATCCAAGAAAGCCTAAATTTTACCCATAAGGCGAGGAATGTCAATTTGTTATGCCATATAAAATTCATGCATTTGAAATATGGTGATTTCTATTTCGTTTATTGAAAGTGTTCTATTTCATGTTTGTATCAAACTTTTCGCGATTGGTCTAGCTGAGAATGTCAAAAACACAAGGAGAAGGAACTCAGACTTCTTAGAAATAATAAACATGAAAAATCTAATACTATTTTTGGGACTGTGTATTCTTTTTGTTTCATGTGAATATAAACCTATCGAGATTTATGATGAGCTGAATGAATCTATTGTAGCGATAGTTGAAAAAGATCACATAACATTGGTCAATGATACTATTCGATATTCAAAATCAGATGGAATAGAAATCGATGACTATAAATTGCCAACAGTTATAAAATTAACAAGCCCACCATCTAGATTTCGTTTTACAAATGGGGTTAAATTGGGGATGCATAAGGATGAAATAATTAGACTTATGGGTAAGCCGAAAATACGTAATTTAAGAGGTACTAAAAGTGGGACTCCTTTATTTAATTTTGTTCTTATGGAGTACGAGAACTGCACATTTCATTTGGATAACGAGGATTATGTGTTTAAAATTGGAATAAGTATTTAGGACAAGAATTATTTAGCTCCGTTAATGGCATTGTCTTAAATCTATTGGCAAGAAATTTTTTGATTTTCATGACGTTTAAATGCAAAAGGAAATAGTAATAAATACGATTACTTCATATTTATTATTTTTTAGAGCAATCTGCAACCATCTTATTAAGACTAAACAAATGAATCAAAATGACTATCCTTTTATTGGAATGAACTTAAAGTTCACTCAATCGAAAGATTGAGCAGCCACGAGTAAAAACAGTCATCCAAAAAAACAATGGTAGGCTTTTTTTAAATTAAAATGATATATTAGGAATAATCAAAAAGGATAACTTATTATGTTAATTAGAAAATTAACCCTACTCCTCGTTGTAATTTCTACAATTACAGTTCTTTCTTGTACAATTTGCGATAAAGGTGATGCACATGCATTTCACAAGCCAATCGGAATAAATTTTGAAAATGAAAATACAGAACCATTGATAGGGCCAACTGAGAAATTTGATTTTTTTAAATCTGCATTATATGATGAAGAAGGTAGTTTGGTCGATACATCTTTTACTCGTCTAATTATCAATGATTGGAAAGAAAATTGGACTGAGGAAAATGTTAAACATTCAAGAAGTTATGAATTGCATTTAGTGGAAAGAGTCCAAGGGCAGAATGTTGGCAAAGACTTTACATACCAACTCGGTATTAATTATTGGTTAGAAGCTAACGATTGTAGGGGTTTTGATATAAATCGAATTCAAATATTAATTAATGACTCCCTTCAAATTGATAGTGATTATTTTTCTAGCACTTTCAATCTTTTATTACCAGAATAACTTTTAAATCAAACCGATTTCCAACAAAAGATATTTCACTTTTATTTCTAAAAACCAATTTGATGAAACTGCTGAAATATTAAAAGCCGAAGAATTTAAAGCAGATTAGCTCCAATCCAGATATGCTGGTCTAATTTTTATTTTAAAAAACATCTCCCGACCAATACCTCATAAAAAAGAAAAAACCTAAAAAACTGACAATCAGTTAATTAGGTTTATTTAAAGTTGACCCACTAGGACTCGAACCTAGAATGACGGTACCAAAAACCGTAGTGTTACCATTACACTATGGGTCAATCGGACTGCAAATTTATAATAAAATTTCCTCTTGTGAAACTGTTATAGCTAATCTTTTCTTAATTGATAGATGGCAGGCAGATGACGACCTTGATAGTCCCAGTCCAATCCATAACCAATAACAAATTCATCAGCTATATCTTGACCACAATATTTTACAGCTAAATCCTTATGCTGCAAGGAGTTAGGCTTCATTAAGAGACTACAAATCTCAATATTTTTAGGTGCTTGAGCAGATAGTTTTCTTTGATAATGGTGGAGAGTAACTCCTGTATCAACAATATCTTCTACAATCAAAATATTTCTATCTGAAATATTGATATCAAGATCAAGTAGATGGGTTATTTCTCCTGAAGATTCCATTCCTTTGTAAGAAGACAATTTTACAAATCTAAATTGATGTTCGAAATTAAAATGTCGTACAAGGTCTGCTGCAAACATAAAAGCACCATCGAGCACTGCTACAACTATAGGATTCAGGCCAGCGTAATCTTTGTTTATTTTTGTTGCCAAACTTTTGACAATGACTTGGATCTCATCTCCACTCAATAATTCTTCAAAAATTTTTCCGTTTAGAGATACACTTTTCATTTAAAGTCCAAATTGATCTATGAGGTAAACCAATGAAGTCATGGCTGCTGCCCCAAGCTCCAGTTCTCTTTTGTTGACCATACCAATGTGGTCATTTTTTGTGTGGTGAATATCAAAATATCTTTGTGGGTCAGGACGCAAACCAATCAGTAATCCACCTTGTGATTTTAGCGGACCTATATCCGCACCACCACCTCCAGCTTTAAGGTGCAGATCATAGGGATCAAGAAATTTTTCGAATGATTGAAAACTTGCAAGATATTTTTTAAAAACCTCATCGCTTGCTGAACAGCCAAATCCTCTTGGAGTAAAACCACCCAAGTCGGATTCAATAGCGGCAAGATGGA
>CALFDU010000016.1 GCA_937950315.1 uncultured Saprospiraceae bacterium
TGCACAAAATCCCGTTTTTCCAAGCAAATATTTGGTCCCTTGAAGTAATTGACACATTGTAAGAATGGTGAAGGAAAGCGTATGTGTTATATTTTTTATTTTGATATCTTTTGTACTTTTTGAGAAAATCCAACTTAAAAACTTATTTTGTTGCCATCATTTTGAAACACACTGTATGTATATAGATCTGGAGTCCCAGGTTCGAGTCCCTTGGTCGGCGAGACAATCGGAGTGGTAGGTTCCATTAATTGTATCGTGTGTGTTCATAATTTCTAGTATGTGCTATAATACGTAAGTACTCTGAAGTTGTAAAACAAAATCATATCTTATGTTGATCATTATTTGCATTAGAAACATACTTCAGAAATCAATAGTTTGGCCAGAAGTTGGACGATTCCAAGAAGAATTTTTATTTTTTGTGACGTTAGAACAGGGTTTTTCAAATTTTGGCTAAGCTATTGATTTCTAAGGTATGTTTCTAATGAAAATAATAATTAACATGAAATTCCCAATAAAATGATAGATCATGTCACTATGTTTGGATATAATTTCAGAAAAGGTTTATTAATAGTAGTCAATGCATGTTCATTAAATTTTCATATTTTTATTATATTTATTTTAGACCTACTCCTGAAGATATAGTTCTTTCGCGAGAAATAGCTGAAGATTTCATCAAAGAAAATTTCCCATCGCACACTATAAAATCAGTTCCCGGAGACGGTTATTGCATCATCCACGCTTTTCGCGAAGGTCTGAATTCAATTGGTCGAACAGAATCATTCGAAAATATTACTTCCACACTGCGCATTGAGCTTTCAAATGATCGTTACAAAAATTGTCTCTCAGACTCACACCACATGGATTTACTTAATCAATTTGAACATTATCTAAAGAATCCTTTAGCTTATTACGACAAGGACATCACCGATTTATTTCTTGACGCTCTTGGTATGGCGTACAAAGTAAATATAATAGTGTTTAGAAGTGACCGCACCAATTGTTATATCCTCGATCAGTCAAATCCAGCTAACTCGTTTGAACATACATTACATTTTGTACGCACCGAATCAGAACATGTCGACCCTGTTTTGCCGATAAATAGAATCTCGGGCTATGAAATTAGTGACAGTGATGATTCAATTGTAATAACAGGTGTTACGGAAGGTAGTGGTGAAGTAGAAATGAAAAACGAAGTTCAAATTATCAAGCCCGATATACATGAAGAAATCCCAGAACCAATTAATAGTCATCCCACCATATTTGAAGAATTTCCAGAACCAATTGATATCGAAGAGAATGAACCAGAGCAAGAAATAACCCTTTTTAACTTCAGTAATCCGAGTGCAGAAGACTTGTTCCATCAAATCCTGATAGATCCAAAAAAACATGAAGTAAACGTTCCATTAAAAGCATGTAGGTCGAACAGAATATACACAGTTAAAGATTGTAAACTAAGTAACATTACGTGTGATGATAACGGAGCATATACAAAGAATAACACAGTTAATTCATTCTTCTATGTTAATTATGACGAAAATGGTATCAACGATGTAAAAACGGTCCATAAGAATAAAGATCGATTCTACTACAACAAAAAAATGTCTCGGCAGTACGATAAGGTTCCAGTTTCCGATAAACATGTGTATAGATTAACAAGGTACTACAGAATTTCTAAAGCTTTTCCATCACTCAAGATGATGGTCGTTAGTCTATCCTCGGTTTCTCCTCCAGAGTACGTATATCCTTATTGGTGTGTTATATATAGTTTAAGCGCAGCACTCGATGAAGATGACTTTCTTACATGCACTCCTCATGGTAATTCAAAGCAGACGTCCGTTTTTGCAAAGCCTTACATTCGTACAAATCCTGTTGTTTTGTCTAGAATCGACGAATTGATTGATGAAGACAACCAATCGGCTGTATTTGATCGTCTACTAGAAGAATCAGGTGGACCATTCTCTTCATTTTCTCCATCTTTTGAGCCGCGGAATATCTCACAAATCGCTAACCGTAAATCATCGAAGAAAAGAAAAACATCAACATCGATTCCGACAGTTCCCACGACTCAACCAAGTAATCTAGATATGCTGATGGCAGCTCAAAGAGACCCTACAAGTCCTGTTCGGACGGTTTTGGTATTTCGAGACGCGTACATTGCATTTCTTTACACCGATAAGCAGATTGATGATATTAAAAGATTTTGTTGCGATCCCACAGATAATAACACTTGTGTGCTTGGAATCGACACAACATTTAAACTATGCAACATGTGGGTGACGGATACTTCTTATAGAAACAAGCGGCTTTTAAGTATACGAACCAAGAAGAATCCGGTTCATCTAGGTCCAGTAATGTTACACTTCACAAAAGACGAGGAGACGTTTCGAAGATTTTGTCTGGAATTAATTGCTTCTTGTCCAGATCTGGCCAATCTAAAAAAGATAGGTGTTGACATGGAGGCTGCTATTTTCAAGGGATTTAAAAGTGTTATCATGAACCTGCTGAAACTCTATTGTGTTCGCCACTTGCAAAAGCGTGACGAGGTTTCTCTATTGGATATGTTAAAGAAGAAATCAGACGATAAAAAGAAAGAGCAAATCAAGATGGAAATATTAAGTGATCTATATGGACAACGTTTAAACAATTTGTTTCAGAAAGGAATTGCTGATTCAACCGATAAGGATGATTTTGAGGCAAAACTTCTTTCTTTGAAGCCCCGGTGGGAGAAAATATGTCCTGGATTTTTTGGTTGGTTCGAAAAGAACAGAAAAGCTGATTTCATTTCAAGTGTGATTGTATCAGCTCGTGAAGGCACTAACGTTGAAGGACTTTACTACTCTAATGATATCGAATCATTACATGCCGTAGAGAAGAGGATGCAGTCATTTAGAGTGGGCACAGTCCTTGAAGCTGTAAATACAATCAACTCATTAGTCAAACGTGAAGAGAACGAAGAACTTCTTGCTCTGTATGGTGCAGGCAACTATGTCTTGTCCCAACAATACAAGAACTGGTTCGCTCCTATGTGGCATTCTTGGTCTCCAGAAAGAAGACAACGATATGCAAAGAATTTCAGATTGGCCCAACCGACTATCGAAAGCACGTTTGTCAAACCAGCAAATCCAGGGAGGAAACCTGGTTATAAGAAAAGAGTCCGTATCACGAGCACACCAGATGATGTAATTGACAGAGTTTCAAGTGCGGTACCTGTTCCAACTGTGGCTTCTGATCCACCTGTGGCTTCTGATTCACCTGTGGCTTCTTCTCAAACATTGACACATGTTCAAACTGAGACACCGTTTACTCCCGTGGAATCTTCTGTTGATTTTCAAACCGGAGATCATATATCGTCCACTCCTATAACAATATCTGCACACAACATATCGTTTGAAGATCCTCGACAAATACCTGAGATGGTGTTTGAGCTTCATTTAAGAGACCAATTACCAAAGTCTATTACCAAATGCCGTGGACACTGCGGGCAGGCAATCAAAATAAACGATCGACTACTTGTTAAATCATACGGAAACAGTACGTGGCGGGATCCAAAAACACACGAGGAGATGTCTCGCTATGGTGCGATGTATATCCACTTCAAGGACGAATGCCTGAAAGCATATGATTCATCAACCTATTACGCTCCCAACGAAAACTTCAACTATGAAAAAATAAAGTTAAGTCAGAAATCTAAAGAAAAATTATCCAGCGATGATCTTGACTATTTAAGAAATATGAAAATTATGTGATGGTCGAAAAAGTCAACGGTTTCTTTCATCTTTCATCCAAAATTTTCTTCAAGTTAATGTAACCAACTAAACAAACTCTGGTCTTGAAATTTTTTAAAACATGCATGTTGATTTTTTTGTGTTTTGTTTTCTTTGTTTTGTGTGTTGAGTATTGTTCTTCGAAATATGCACTTACACGTTTTTTTATAAGAAAAAATTTTATTATAGAAAATTCAGCCTCAGATCACAAAGATCTTGAGAAAATCTCAAATCTATATTTTCACCTAAACTAGTAGATAGATTGCATCAACTGTACACAAAAAAGCTGAAGTTAATACTGTATTTCTTGAAAGTTTTGTCTGCAATGACTCGTTTTAAACATTGCATGAAGTATTTTACTATCTATATCTTTGGTTACTGTACATTTTTGTTCATTCATATTTATCTTTTGCATCTATGTATCTTATTTAAATTTCGCAAAGACAATTACAAAGATAACTATTTGTTTAACTGTTTTTATTAGAATTTTTGATTCCGTTT